>JALWTZ010000214.1 GCA_026993285.1 Lysobacterales bacterium
GGGCGTAGTCTTCCATCTGGTCGCGGCCGATGGCGCCCACGGCGAAGTAGCGGGATTGCGGGTGGCTGAAGTACACGCCGGAGACGGCGGCGGTGGGCACCATGGCCTTGCTTTCGGTGAGCCAGATACTGGTGTTCGCCTCGGCGTCTAGCAGGGCCCACAGGGTATCCTTCTCGGTGTGATCGGGGCAGGCCGGGTAGCCGAAGGCCGGGCGGATGCCCTGGTATTTCTCGGCGATGATGGCTTCGTTGTCCAGTTGCTCATCGGCGGCATAGCCCCAGTATTCCCGCCGCACCTGGGCGTGCAGCCATTCGGCCAGGGCCTCGGCCAGGCGGTCGGCCAGGGCCTTGAGCATCAGGGCGTTGTAGTCGTCGTGGTCGGCTTCGAAACGGGCGATGTGTTCGTCGATGCCCAGGCCGGCGGTGCAGGCAAAGGCACCGAGCCAGTCCTGCTGGCCACTGTCGTGCGGGGCGATGAAATCCGCCAGGCAATCGTTGTACTTGCCTTCCGGCTGGCGGGTTTGCTTGCGCAGGAAGTGGAAGGTCCACGTGTTTTGCCCGTCGTCCACCCGTACATCGTCCCCGTGCCGACGGGCGGGATGAATGGCAATGACGGCACGGGCTTCAAGCCATTGTTCGTCGATGATCTGCCGCAGCATGGCCTGGGCGTCGGCAAACAGCTTGCGGGCTTCCTCGCCCTTGTCCGCGTCGTCGAGAATGCGCGGGTAGCGCCCTTTCAGCTGCCAGGCATGGAAGAAGAAGGTCCAATCGATCCAGGGCAGCAGGCTTTCCAGTTCCGGCTTCAGTACATGCAGGCCGGGCCGCTTGGGGGCGGGCGGGGTGTAGCGGCTCCAGTCGGTGGGGATGGCGTTGGCACGGGCTTCCTCGATGGAGACCAGCGAACGGGCGGCGTTTTTCTGGCTGCGGCGCTGGCGTACCTGTTCGTATTCGGCGCGAATCTGCTGCAGGTAGGCAGGCTTGTGCTCGGCGGAAAGCAGTTGCCCGGCCACGCCCACGGCACGAGAGGCGTCCGGCACATAGACCACGCCATGCGGGTAGGCGGGCTCTATTTTTACCGCCGTGTGGGCGATGGAGGTGGTGGCCCCACCGATCATCAGCGGCAGTTCGAAGCCCTGGCGTTTCATTTCACTGGCCACATGCACCATTTCATCCAGTGACGGGGTGATGAGGCCGGACAGGCCGATGAGGTCCACCTGTTTTTCCCGCGCGGTCTGCAGGATGGTTTCCGCCGGCACCATCACGCCCAGGTCGATGACCTCGTAGTTGTTGCATTGCAGCACCACGCCGACGATGTTCTTGCCGATGTCGTGCACATCGCCCTTGACGGTGGCCATGAGGATGCGGCCCTTGGTCTCACTCTCGCAGCCGGCCTTTTCCGCTTCCAGATAAGGTTGCAGCCAGGCCACGGCCTTTTTCATCACCCGGGCGGATTTGACCACCTGCGGCAGGAACATCTTGCCGGCGCCGAACAGCTCGCCCACATGGTTCATGCCGTCCATCAGCGGCCCTTCGAT
>JALWTZ010000215.1 GCA_026993285.1 Lysobacterales bacterium
TGACGCATTTTCCCGTCAACCCCACGGGTACAGGGGCGTTAAACCCCACGAACCCAACAGGAGGAGACGACCATGAAAACACTGAAAACCCTGGCACTGAGCATGATGTTGACCCTGGCCGCCGTGGGCGCTTCCAGCAAGGAGGCCAAGGCCGCCAAGCTGGTGATCCGTACCGGCCCGGTTGTAGTGGCAACCACCGTTCGCCCGGTTCATGCCACCTACTATGTAGCACCGAACAAGGTCTGGGTGGCCGGCCACTGGAAGCGCCGCCATGGCGTGCGGGTCTGGGTACCCGGCCACTGGCGCTATGTATAAAAAAGTATACGGATTACAAAAAATTTGAACTTGTCGACAAAAATGCAGTCATAACCCATGCAACAATGATGTTGCGTGTCAAGAGGCTCCGGGGTGGTTCCCCCCCTTTCCACACCGGAGCCGACACACTCCCTCATCGTGATACCCCTGTTGGCCCGGGTTCTGGTTCCCCCCTTCCAGCCCCGGGCTTTTTTCTGCCCGCGATTCGGTGCTGGGGCTGCTAGAATGCCCCCATGCTCAGCTACCAGCACATCTACCACGCCGGCAACACGGCGGATGTTCACAAGCACAGCAGCCTGTTCACCCTGCTGCGGCACCTGCTGCAGAAAGACAAGCCCATGAGCTACCTGGAAACCCATGCCGGCCGGGGCCTCTACCCGCTGGCCAGCGTGGAAATGCAGAAAACCGGCGAATTCAACCGGGGTGCCGGGCAGCTGCTGAACCAGCGGCAACACTGGCAGAACAGCCCGCTCGGCCCCTGGCTGGACTGGCTCTACCCCTACTACCGCAAGGACCTCTACCCCGGTTCGCCGGTACTGGCGCTCGACTGCCTGCCCCCGCCGCACCAGTTGCAGCTGATGGAACTGCACCCGCAGGAATTCGCCCTGCTCCGCCAGCATCTTTCCGCCCCGCACGCGCATCTGCACCAGCGGGACGGGCGCGAGGGCCTGCCCGCCCTGAGCCCGCCCGAACCCCGCCGGGGCCTGGTGCTCATCGACCCTTCCTGGGAAGAAAAGGACGACTACCACAACATTCCCCGCAGCGTGCAACGCTGCCTGCAACGCTGGCCCAACGCAATCATCCTGATCTGGTACCCGCTGCTGGCTGCCGCCCGCCACCGGAAGCTGGTAGACTCCATCCGTCGGCTGAACCGGCCCCTGCTGCAGCAGGAATGGGCCTGGACCGAAGCCCCGGAAGGCCACGGCATGTACGGCAGTGGCTGGCTGCTGATCCAGCCGCCCTGGGGCGTGGACCAGCCATTGCAGGCGCTGCTGGCCTGCCTGCAACAATGGAAGCCCGGCGGCGAAGGCCGGCAGCAGTGGCTCATCCAACCCGAATAAGCAGGAGTACCCATGCAATACCGCACCTTGGGCAACACCGGGCTGAAAGTCAGCCTCATCGGTCTGGGCACCATGACCTGGGGCGAACAGAACACCCAGGCAGAAGCCTTCGAGCAGATGGACTACGCCCTGGAACGGGGCGT
>JALWTZ010000216.1 GCA_026993285.1 Lysobacterales bacterium
AGCAACGCCGTGCGCTTTCTGGAACCCGATGACTATCTGGCCCATGAAGTGCGCATCTGCATCAACCGTAAGGAAATGGTACACGACCCCAAGCGGCAGAAACGCTATACCGACCGGCAATACCTCTGCGGCGAGGAAGAAATGCTGCAACGCTTTGCCGACCTGCCCGGCGCGGTGGAAAACAGCGTGGAAATCGTCCAGCGCTGCAACCTGGAACTGGAGCTGGGCACTTACTACCTGCCCGCCTTCGAACTGCCCGACGGCATGGATGAAGCCAGCTTCATGACCCGTCAGGCCCGTGAAGGGCTGGAACGCCGTCTGCAGGAACGCAATGGGCCCGCTGCCGGTTACAGCGAAGAGGATTACCTGCGCCGGCTGGAGCGTGAACTGGAAACCATCATCCAGATGGGTTTTCCCGGCTATTTCCTCATCGTGGCCGACATCATCCAGTGGGCCAAGGACCACCAGATCCCCGTGGGTCCGGGCCGGGGTTCCGGTGCCGGCTCGCTGGTGGCCTGGGCCCTGCGCATCACCGACCTGGACCCGCTGGAGCACGAACTGCTGTTCGAACGCTTTCTCAACCCGGAACGGGTCTCCATGCCGGATTTCGACATCGACATCTGCATGGACAAGCGCGATCAGGTCATCGACTATATCGCCCGCCGCTATGGCCGCAACCAGGTCAGCCAGATCATCACCTTCGGCTCCATGGCCGCCAAGGCGGTGGTACGCGATGTGGGCCGGGTCATGGGCATGCCCTTCCCGGTGGTGGACCGCATCGCCAAGGCCGTGCCCGGCGACCTGGGCATGACGCTGACCAAGGCGCTGCAGGAATCGGAAGAATTTCAGGAAATCTACCAGCAGGACGAAGAAGCCCGCGAACTCATCGACATGGCCCTGAAACTGGAAGGGCTGGCCCGCAACCCCGGCAAGCACGCCGGCGGCGTGGTCATCGCCCCCAGTGACCTCACCGATTTCACCCCGCTGTATTGCGACGAAAGCGACGACAGCAGCCTGGTTTCCCAGTACGACAAGAACGATGTGGAAGCCGCCGGGCTGGTGAAATTTGACTTTCTCGGGCTGAAAACCCTCACCATCGTCGACTGGGCGGTGGACTATGTGCGCCAGCTGGGCCATGAGGTGGATATCCAGCACCTGCCCCCCGGCGACCGCAAGACCTACGAAATGCTGCAACAGGGGCACACCGTTGGTGTCTTCCAGCTGGAATCGGCCGGCATGCGCGGGCTGGTGATGCGCCTGAAACCGGACAACTTCGCCGATCTCACCGCCCTGCTGGCCCTCTACCGCCCCGGCCCGCTGGGCTCCGGCATGGTGGATGACTATGTGGAGCGCAAGCACGGACGCCAGGAAATCGCCTACCCGCACCAGGAACTGGAAACCATTCTCAAGCCCACCTACGGCACCATCCTCTACCAGGAACAGGTGATGCAGATCGCCCAGATTCTGGCCAACTACAGCCTGGGTGGCGCCGACCTGCTGCGCCGGGCCATGGGC
>JALWTZ010000217.1 GCA_026993285.1 Lysobacterales bacterium
ATCCAGAACAGGCCGGAAAGGCCTTTCCACTGGGCCAGCAAGGGTGCGGACAACAGCGCCACCATGAAAGAAAGGCCGATGCTCATGCCAATGAAAGCCATGACCTTGGTACGCTGGGAATCACGGCTCAGATCGGCAGCCAGGGCCATGGAGACCGAGGCCACCGCGCCCAGCCCCTGCAGGGCGCGCCCGGCGATGACCCCCAGAATGCTGTCTGCCAGCGCCGCCACCACTGAACCGGCAATGAATACCAGCATGCCGGCCACGATCACCTGCTTGCGACCGAAAAAGTCGGAGAGCAGGCCCATGGGAATCTGCATCAGTGCCTGGGTCAACCCGTAGATGCCAATGGCCAGGCCGGTCAGCAGTGGCGTATCTCCCTGTAAATCCTGTGCGTAGAGGGTAAATACCGGAAGAATCAGAAAAAGGCCGAACATGCGCAGGCCCACCACCAGTGCCAGTGAGCCCGCTGCCTTTTTTTCCGCAGGTGTCAAGGCGGTTTTTGTCGTGTTTTCTGCTGGTTTTTCAGCCATGATCCCCTCCAAAAAACGGGCATTATACGCCTGCACCCTTCAAGCTGACTCTCTCCGCCGGGATAGTGCTTTGCCAGTACTTCTACCTTGCCCGTATAATCGCCTCTTTCCTGGACCAATGGCCTGCAACCTTGAAACCTGATTCTCCCCTGGACGCCATACTGGAGCTGACCCGCAGCGACCGGGCGACCGTGGATGAATTGATCCGCAAACAACTGTATTCCGATGTCCTGCTGGTACGGCAGATCGGGGAACACATCATTCTTTCCGGCGGCAAGCGCCTGCGCCCGCTGATTGCCCTGCTGGCCGCCCGCGCCTGTGGTTATGAAGGCCACCAGCATATCGCCATGGCCGCCATAGTGGAATTCATCCATACCGCCACCCTGTTGCACGATGATGTGGTGGATGAATCCGCCTTGCGCCGCGGCCAGGAAACCGCCAATGCCGTCTGGGGCAATGCCGCCAGTGTGCTGGTAGGAGATTTTCTCTATTCCCGCGCCTTTCAGATGATGGTGGATATCGACTCCATGGAAGTGATGCGCATACTGGCCGATACCACCAACAAGATTGCCGAGGGGGAAGTGCTGCAGCTGATGAACCTGGGTGATCCGGATACCACCGAAGCCCGTTACTTTGAAGTCATCCGCGACAAGACGGCCAAGCTTTTCGAGGCCGCTGCCCGGCTGGGTGCCGTGCTGGCCGGGTTGGAGGAACCCCTTTGCGAGGCCATGGCCCGCTATGGCATGGAACTGGGCAAGGCCTTTCAGCTGGTGGACGATATTCTCGACTACACGGCCAGCCCGGATGATCTGGGCAAGAACCTGGGCGATGACCTGGCCGAAGGCAAGCCCACACTGCCACTGTTGCGGGCCATGGAGGTTGCCGGACCAGCCGACCGGCAACGCTTGCGAGCCGTCATCGAACAGGGTGGTACCGAAGAGCTGGAACCCATTCTGGCCATCATTCAGGAAACGGATGCACT
>JALWTZ010000218.1 GCA_026993285.1 Lysobacterales bacterium
GCAGGGCCAGCAGGCTGGCGCGGCCAAACCACAACAGCCCCAGCGGCACCATGGCCAGGGAAATGGCCAGCTGTGCGTGTAAGGCCTGCCGCCAGCGCCGCTGGCCGGGGTCGCCACTGGCCAGCGCCAGCACGGCCACCGCCACGAAAGAGAGCCAGAAACCGGCGCCGAGGATCTGGGCCGGGTTCAGCAGGGTCAGCAGCACCGCCGCCGCGCCCAGCACCTGCCACAGGCTGAAATGCAGCCGCAGCAGGCGGGCCAGCACATAGGCGGCCAGCATCAGCCAGGCGCGCTGGGTGGGCAGGGAAAAGCCCGCCAGCAGGGCATAGGCCAGGGTGACGGGCAGGGTGGCCAACAGCCCCCATTCCCGCGCGGGCAGCCAGCGGCAGGGCAGGCGAAAACGCGCCATAAGCCAGCGCACCGGCCAGAACACCCACAGGGCCAGAAGCCCCAGATGCAGGCCGGAAATGGCCATCAGGTGGCCGGTGCCGGTGGCCGCCAGCGCCTCCCACTGGGTATCGCTCAAGGCCTGCCGGTCACCCAGCAGCAGGGCGCGCAACAGGGCCCGGCCTTCAGTGGGGGCGTTCAGCCCGCCCAGCCCGTCCGCCAGCCGCTGGCGAAGCCGGTCCAGGCGGGGCGCGCGCCCCAGCAGCCGGCCCTGCTGCACGCTGCCCGTGGCCACCAGCCGCTGGCGAAAGGCCCAGCCTTCGAAATCGAAGCCGCCAGGGTTGAAGCTGCCCACCACCGGTTTCAGTCGCAGCTGCAGCAGCCAGCGCTCCCCCGGCTGCAGGGGCGGGGCCGGGGCATACCAGTACAGGCGCAGTTTTTGCCCGGCCCGTTCTTCCCGCAGTATGCGGGCATCGAAGCGTGTTCCCTGTGGTGTCGATTGTGGCAGGCCGGTGATTTCCACCGGCATGGTCACCGTCCGGGCCGGGCCTTCCGGCAGGCGTTGCCGCAGCCGCTGGCCGGCATCCTGCCCGGCCCAGGTGAAAGCCAGCAGTAGCACGGCCAGCCGGCGGCCGGCGGGAAAGCAGGCCGCCAGCCCGGCAATGGCCACCAGCGCAGCGAACAGCGGCCACGGGGGCAGGGTGGGCAGCTGGTAGCACAGCCACAGACCGGCCAGCCACCAGAGGCTGAAGGGTGAGGTGCGCAGTGTGTCCGCCCATCCCTGGCGCATGAACGCTTACTCCGTGGGCTTTTTCGCCAGCACTGTGCGGAAGAAGCCGTTGAAATGGCTGGGCCGGTCGATGACCTTTTCCAGCCCGGCATGGGCCAGCAGCGGCCCCAGCTGGCGGGTGATGCTGGTGGCCAGGGATTCCATCAGCACGTTCAGCGCCCGCCTGAGCCAGCCGGGTCGGTGGCCGTCGGGCAGGAACTTGTCATAGATGGAAATGCGCCCGCCGGGCTTGAGCACCCGGGCCGCTTCGCGGATGCAGGCCTGCGGGTCGGGCACCACCGCCAGAATCAGGTGCAGCAGCACCAGGTCAAAGCTTTCATCCGCCAGCGGCAGGGCCTGGGCATCCATCACCTCGATACGAACCTGGGGCAACCCCAGCGCTTCGGCCCGCTTCTTCGCCCGCGCCAGCATGGCCGGGGCGATGTCGCCCAGCACGATGTCCGCCTCCGCCGCGCCCAGTTCGGCCAGCAGGGGCAGGTCCAGCCCCGTGCCGCCGCCCACGATCAGTATGCGCTCGCCGGCTTTGGGCGCGGCCTGTTCCAGCGCCTGCCGCCGGCCCGATTGCAGCACGCGCAGCAGCGGGTCGTAGAACAGGCTCCACAGGTTGTAGCGAATGCGGTTCCAGCGG
This sequence comes from Lysobacterales bacterium, assembly GCA_026993285.1. Lineage (GTDB taxonomy): Bacteria > Pseudomonadota > Gammaproteobacteria > Xanthomonadales > S139-57 > S139-57. The sequence goes on from JALWTZ010000218.1 coordinate 1,806, forward strand.
GTGGTGTTCCAGGCCATTACTTGCCCACGATGCCGCCTTCCGCCAGCCGGGCCGGGTCCAGCAGTTTCTTCAGCGTGGCTTCGTCCAGGTCGGTCTGCTCCAGCGCCACCTCCAGCAGCGGGCGACCCTCGCGGTAGGCCTGCTTGGCGATGGCCGCGCCCTTCTCGTAGCCGATCACCGGGTTGAGCGCGGTCACCAGTATGGGGTTGCGCGACAGGGCCTGCTCGATCTTCTCCGGCTTGACCCGGAAGCCGGCAATGGCCGAATCGGCCAGCACCCGGCTGCCGTTGGCCAGAATCTCGATGCTCTGCAGCAGGTTATAGGTGATCACCGGCAGCATCACATTGAGCTGGAAATTGCCGGAAGCACCGGCGATGCCAATGGTGGCGTCATTGCCCATGACCTGCGCGGCCACCATGGCCACCGCTTCCGGGATCACCGGGTTGACCTTGCCGGGCATGATGGAAGAACCCGGCTGCAGGGCCGGCAGTTCGATTTCGCCGATGCCCGCCAGCGGGCCGGAATTCATCCAGCGCAGGTCGTTGGCGATTTTCATCAGCGAGGTGGCCAGGGTTTTCAGCTGACCGGAGAGGCTCACGGCCACATCCTGGGCGCTGATCACCTCGAACAGATTGTCGCGCTGGCGCAGTTGCAACCCCGTCCAGTCGGAGAGAATGGCAATGGCCTTGGGGGCGAATTCCGGGTGGGCGTTGATGCCCGTGCCCACCGCCGTGCCGCCCAGCGGCAGGCCGGCCATGTCCTCCAGCGCCTGGTGGATGCGCTGCTCATCACTGCGTATCTGCGCCAGCCAGCCGCCCAGTTCCTGGGCAAAGGTCACCGGCATGGCGTCCATCAGGTGGGTACGGCCGGTTTTCACCTGCCCGCCCACCTCGGCGATTTTCTCCTCCAGCACCGTTTGCAGGTGGCGCAGCGCCGGCAGCAGTTGTTCATGGGCCAGCAGCACGGCGGAAAACTGCAGGGTGGTGGGAATCACATCATTGCTGCTCTGGCCCATGTTCACATGGTCGTTGGGGTGCACCTCCACCCCGGCGCGGGCGCACAGGTGGGCGATGACTTCGTTGGCATTCATGTTGCTGCTGGTGCCGGAGCCGGTCTGGAACACATCGACGGGGAAGTGTTCGTCATACTGCCCCTCGGCCACGGCGCGGGCGGCGGCCACGATGGCCTGGGCGCGGGTGGCGTCCAGCAGGCCCAGTGCCTGGTTGGCCTCGGCATTGGCCGCCTTCAGCAAGCCCAGGGCGCGCAGAAAGGCGCGCGGCATGCGCAGGCCGGAAATGGGGAAATTATTCACCGCGCGCTGGGTCTGCGCGCCGTAGAGGGCATCGGCCGCTACTTCCAGCTCGCCCATGCTGTCGTGTTCGATGCGTGTTTGGCTCATGTCGAAATACCCGGAAGTGGAAAACTGCCAATGATATTCCCTTGGAGATAGCCTGACCAGCCCGAAGCCACAGCCCGCTTGCGCTACAATGGCCCGTCTTGCAAGCAGACGAGCATTTCCGTGGAACAGGCCCGCTTTGAACAACTGGCCCGCGAGGGCTATAACCGCATACCCGTCACCCGGCAGATCATGGCCGATCTGGACACGCCCCTGAGCGTGTACCAGAAACTGGCCGACGGCCCCTATGCCTGGCTGTTCGAATCGGTCACCGGTGGCGAACGCTGGGGCCGCTACTCCATCATCGGCTGCCCGGCGCGCACCGTCTACCGCATCCACGGCCATACGGTGGCAGTGGAAGAAGATGGCGAAATCATCGAAAGCCATGAAGTCAAAGACCCGCTGGCCTGGATCGAACAACTGCTGGCCACCTTCCGGGTGCCGAGGCTGGAAGAACTGCCCATGCTCTCCGGCGGGCTGGTGGGCTATTTCGGCTATGAAACCATCGGCTATATCGAACGCCGCGCGCTCAAGCGGGAAAAACCCGACCCGCTGGGCCTGCCGGACATTCTGCTGATGCAGGCCGAGGAGCTGGCCGTGCTGGACAACCTCAGCGGCAAACTGCACCTGATCGTACACGCCCACCCGGAAACCCCCCACGCCTGGCAACAGGCCATGCGCCGGCTGGACCAGCTGGAATACCGCCTGCGCCACGGCAGCGCCAGCTATCCCATGACCATCGGCTGTGAAACCATCGCCGAAAAGGACTTCGTCTCCGGCTTCACGAGGGAAGGCTTTGAACAGGCCGTGCGGCAAAGCCGGGAATACATCGCCGCCGGCGATATCATGCAGGTGGTGCTCTCCCAGCGGCTGAGCACCCCCTACCGCGCCCGGCCGGTGGATGTCTACCGTGCCCTGCGCAGCCTCAACCCCTCGCCCTACATGTACTTCATGGATTTCGGCCACAGCCAGGTGGTGGGTGCCTCGCCGGAAATCCTGGTGCGCAAGGAAGGCGAACAGGTGACCGTGCGCCCCATCGCCGGCACCCGCCCCCGTGGTCGCGACGAGGCCGAAGACCGCGCCCTGGAAGCCGACCTGCTGGCCGACCCCAAGGAAATCGCCGAGCATGTCATGCTCATCGACCTGGGCCGCAACGACGTGGGGCGGGTGGCCCGAACCGGCCAGGTGACGCTGACCGACAACATGATCATCGAGCGTTATTCCCATGTGATGCACATCGTCTCCCAGGTGGTGGGCAGCCTGAAACCGGGTGCCACCGCCATGGATGTGCTGCGCGCCACCTTCCCGGCCGGCACCGTCTCCGGCGCGCCCAAGGTGCGGGCCATGGAAATCATCGACGAACTGGAACCGGTCAAGCGCGGCGTCTACGCCGGTGCCGTGGGCTACCTCAACTGGTGGGGCGACATGGACACCGCCATCGCCATCCGCACCGCCGTGATCCAGGACGGCACCCTGCATGTGCAGGCCGGTGCCGGCATCGTCTACGACTCGGTGCCGGAGAAGGAATGGGAAGAAACCATGAACAAGGGCCGCGCCCTGTTCCGTGCCGTGGCCCAGGCCAGCCGGGGGCTGTGATTGGCACATTCGTGCAAAGCGTATTGAATGGGCAGTGAGATCCTTTGCACAAACAGGCGTCTTGAGAATGACTTGCAGGTGTGCCCGGTGCGTGTTTTCTTACAAGAATCGCATCGGTCAAAGTATACAAAAACCTGACAAGTAGCATGAGAAAAACCGGCTAACTATGTGACATCGCGCACAAAATTGGGTACTATCGCTGGTGGTAGTGCCAGGCCGGTGGTATGTTTTGCGGGCCTTCAAGGTCAGCAGAATGAATGAAATGCTGGGCAAAAACCGGTTCAAAAGAGAGGAAAAGGCATGAAAATCAAACATCTGGCAACAGTTGCAGTGCTGGCGAGTGCCCTGGGTACCGCACAGGCCTGTACACTGGACAACTGGAACGGTGGCAACAGCGGCATGGTCTATGCCCAGAACCCAACCGGCGATGGCAACAACACCACCGGTGCGGGCAGCGTCAATGACGGCGGCGCCACACCCCGCTGGTCCGGCCAGTGCGCCATGAAAGCAGATGGCGCAGGTCATGTGCAGGACAACAGCCCCAGCGCGGAAACCTCCGCCAACACCCGCTTCTACTTCTACGCCGATGGCAGCTTCGGCGGCACGGCAGACCTGTTCAAGGCCTACAGCAATGAAAGCCTGACAGGCACTCCGGTAATCTCCGTCACCTACGACGGCACTAATGTGAGCATCAGCTCCGGTTCCGCCAATGGCACTGTGCCTGCAGCCACCGGCAGCTGGCATTCGGTGGAAATCCACTGGAGCAACAGCGGCAGCATCGACGTATGGGTGGATGGTGACCCGGCTGCAACCACCCCGCCAGCGGCTAATTTCTCGGCCAGCAATGCCTCCACCAGTACCCTGGAAGCCGTGGCCTTCGGCCCCATGACCTGGACCGGTGCCGCCGGTACCATGGCCTTTGACGCCTACGAAATGCATCGGACCACGGCAGTGGGGACGGATTCGGTGCTGATACCAGGTGATGCAAATGGTGATGGATCGGTGAGTTTGACGGATGTGCTAGATGTTCTTTCAGAATCGGTAACAGGTACACCTTCTTCAGGTCAACCCGATGCCAATGCAGATGGTTCCGTTACATTGACGGATATGCTGTGCGCATTGAATAAGTCTGTTTTGGGTCCGGATACACCCTGTTCATGATTGGGAGAAGAGAGATGAGAAACTATTATGTTTTTGTGGCTGCCCTATTCTTGGGCATTGTGAATGCCAGCGCTGCTGATGTGGAATTGTTTCCCATTCATGATGACAGTGGAATTGTTCAGATTGCTGTGTCGGTGAGTGGCGTTGAAAAAGGTAAAATTGAAGCCTTGCAGTTTGGTTTGAATGGTGTAAACCATACAAACTTTATTGAATGTACGAATGGGGCATTTTGTAACATCAGCCAAGGTAGGCTGGTTGCAGCTATGATTAACCAGAAAAAAGGATTGAACAATGATTCTGTTTTGTTTGAGGTTGTCTTGAAGCAGGATGGAAACATGAAAAGAAGTGGCAA
>JALWTZ010000219.1 GCA_026993285.1 Lysobacterales bacterium
AGATCACCGGTCTGGCCAATGGCGGCCACGATGACATCACATTCGATCTCGAACTCGGTGCCTTCACGCGCAACCGGACGGCCATCCACCATGTCACATTCGGCCATCTTCAGTGCCACGGCACGGCCTTCGTCATTGAGAATGACTTCCAGCGGCATGACGCTGCACTTGATATCCACCCCTTCGCGCAGGGCATCTTCCACTTCTTCCTCGGATGCGGTCATTTCATCCTGCGGGAACAGGGAAGTCAGGGTGACTGTCGCTGGACGACGCTCCAGTCCATCTTCATGCACGGCCTTGCCGGCAATCACGTCTTCCATGGGGGCGGCGCCATCGGCCGTACCCAGGCGACGGGAAACGGAAACCACGTCGATGGAGGTATCGCCACCACCCACACAGACTACCTTTTCGGGCACATACTTGAGCTTGCCCTGGTTGAAACGCTCCAGCATGCCCACACCGGTCACGCAGTTGGGCGTGCCTTCCCAGCCGGGAACCGGCAGGCCGCGACCGGTCCAGCAACCGATGGCCCAGATGACGGCATCAAAATCCTTTTCCAGTTCTTCGACGCTGACATCCTCACCCACGCGCACGCCGGTGCGCACTTCGATGTCACCCAGATCCAGAATACGTTGAATTTCGTGGTCGAGCACATCGCGCGGTGTACGATAGCCGGGAATGCCGTAGCGCATCATGCCACCCAGTTCCTCCTGGGCGTCAAAGATGGTGGAAGCATGCCCCTTCTTGCGCAGTTGATAGGCTGCGGAGAGGCCAGCCGGTCCGCCGCCGATAATCGCCACTTTCTTGCCGGACAGTTCTGCCGGAGCGCGGAACTTGTACCCCTTCTCGAAGGCGGTATCACCAATGAATTGTTCAACGGAGTTGATGCCGACGAAATCATCCACCACATTGCGGTTACAGCCTTCCTGACAAGGTGCGGGACAGACGCGACCCATCATGGACGGGAAGGGATTGGCGGTCGTGGAACGCAGGAAGGCATACTCATGCTTGTCCACATCAGCCGGCGGCTTTTCAATACCGCGAACGATCTGCAACCAGCCACGAATATCCTCACCGGAAGGGCAGCTGCCCTGGCAAGGCGGGGTACGGTGCACATACGTCGGGCACTTGTGCGATGTATCCTGGACAAAGATCTTTTTGGTCAGATCATTCCACTCGTGTTCACCATCCTCGAATCTTCTAAAGGTATGGCTTTTCTTCATGTCTTCAGCTGAGGTAGACATCGCGCCTCTCCTAATTCAATTAAATTTCAACGAACCAGCACGTATCAGTCGTGCTGGTCAAAAACCAGAGCATCCCCAACCAATTGGTGCAGGCTCAGAATGCTGTCCATCTCGAATCCGTAATACGGCATGACCTTGGTGAACTGGCTCTTGCAGATCGCACAGATGGCCACCAGGTGGTCCACGCCGTAGTTGTCATGTACATGCTTCAGTGCTTCCATTCGCGGCAGCGCGCCCTTGACACGCAATTCCATCAGGTCATCCGTCAGCAGACCGCCACCACCGCCACAACAGAAAGTACTCTCACAAATGGTTTCCCGCGGCATGTCGTGGTAGTTGTTCACCACCGACTTGAGAATGGCCCGGGGAATCTTGAACTGCCCGCCAGGCTCGTTGCCCATGCGTGATCCGCGAGCCACATTACAGGAGTCATGGAAGGTCACGTTCAGGTGGTCGTTGGCCGAAGGATCAAGCTTCAGCTGCCCTTTCTGGATGGCATCCCAGGTCACTTCACAAATGTGTTGCGGAACCGGGTAGTTGGGATCCAGAAAATCAAAGGGGCCAGCCAGGGTGTTGAGGAAGCTGTAGGCCACCCGCCAGGCGTGACCACACTCGCCAAAGACAATGCGCTTGACACCCAGCTCCAATGCGGCCTTGCGGATACGCAGCGCGAGCCGCTGCATGTTTTCATAACTGCCGATGAACATGCCGAAGTTGGCCGCTTCACTGGCGAAGGAACTCATCGTCCAGCTGATACCCAGCTGATGGAACACCTTGCCATAACCAATCAGGCCATCGATATGCGGTTCCGCAAAGAAATCGGCAGAGGGTGTGATCAGCAGCACATCAGCACCCTTTTCATCCAGGGGATAGCGTACGGGTACGCCGATGTCTTCTTCCACCTCTTCTTCCAGATCCAGCAGGGTATCCTTCAGTGCCGGTTGTGGCAGACCCAGGTTGTTGCCCAGGGTCTGCGCCTTGTGAATGATCTCGTTACAGTACTTCTGACCAACGCCGACAGCATCCAGAATCTCCCGAGCTGCCATGGAGATTTCAGCCGTATCAATACCATAGGGGCAAAATACGGAGCAGCGCCGGCACTGGGAACACTGGTGGAAGTAGCTGTACCATTCATCCAGCACTTCCTTGTTCAGGTCAACCGCACCCACCAGTTTGGGGAAATACTTGCCCGCGAAGGTGAAGTAGCGGCGATAGACCTTGCGCAGCAGGTCCTGACGAGCCACCGGCATGTTTTTCGGATCCGCCGTACCCAGGAAGTAATGACACTTGTCCGTACAGGCACCGCATTTGACACAGGCATCCAGAAATACCTGGAAACTGCGGTATTTGCCCAGCAGATCACCCATCTTGTCGAGTGCTGCCTGCTCCCAGTTTTCCACCAGTTCTCCAGGATAGCCCAGGGGCTGTTGCCATTGCTCCTTGGAAACAAACGGTTGGCTGTGCGCCATCGCCCCTTCCTGAAGTTCGGGGATTTCGATATGTTCCTTCAGCTCGGGTACTTCAAAATCTGCCACGATACATCTCCAAAATCAGGTCAGGGTCAGGAAGACTTGGTCGGTTCGTTGGGCAATTCAGCCGCCCATGCGGATAAATGGCGTTTCTCACGGGGATTATCCACCTGGTTTCTGGTCGGGCTGAAAAACACACCCGGCGCATGCAACAGCTTGCTGATGGGGAAGACCATCATCAACAGGGACACCAGCGTGATGTGAGCGATCAGGATCGGATCCGCCGGGAAGGGCTGGAAATCAAAACGCATCAGGCCGAGGAAAAAAGACTTCACGGCCACAATATCCGTATGTGAAACAAAGCTCATGCCAATGCCAGTCAGCGTGATGCCCAAAAGCAAAGCCAGCATCAGGTGATCACTGGGTGCAGAGATATAACGGATCCGCTCCACGAAGATACGCCGTGCCCACAATCCAAGCAGGCCAATAAGCATGGCAAAGGCACCATAGCGGCCAAAGGGCTGGATGATTTCCACCCACCACCAGACCGGGTCGGTGAAATAACGCAAATGGCGTGCCAATACTGCAAACAAAGCCATGTGGAACATCCAGCCAAAGATCCAGATCCACTTGTTGGACTTGAACAGGCTGTTGAACAGAACCACTTCAGAGGCCATTCGCAGAACCACGCCACCCTGGGTCACCGGTGCAGGTGTGGTGGGAATTTTCAGCGGGGCTGGCGTCTTCGCATAGGTATAGATCTTTCTGCCCAGTCCCACCAGCAGGATCGCACTGGCCGAATAGAACATGACAGTCATGATGACAGTCAGGATACTCATACAAACATCCTCTGAAATCGTTCAATACACACTTCGGGCCCGGTCGGGAAGACCGGGCCCGACAGTCATTACACGCAGCCGGTCGGCTTGGGCAGACCTGCGTACTTACAAGCCTGCTTGGCAGGACCATAAGGGAACAGCTGGTACAGGTACTTGCTGTTGCCCTTGTCCTTGCCCAGCTTCTTGCCGATAGCCTTGGTCAGCACGCGCACGGCAGGCGCAATCTGATACTCTTCGTAGTATTCACGCAGGAAGTTGATCACTTCCCAGTGTGCGTCGGTCAGCTCGCAATCATCAGCGGCAGCCATGGCGGCACCCACTTCCGGTGTCCAGTCGTTCAGGTTGGCCAGGTAGCCTTCTTCATCAGTTTCGTAGGTTTTGCCGTTTACTTCGATGCTCATGGTATTTCTCCTCGATAGATGCGTCGCATCCAGTTAAACATTCACACTTACAGCCAGGCGTTGACCTGGTCGTATTGCGTGGTCAAATCAACGAAGCCGTCAAAATCCACAGATTCGACGCCTTCTATCAGAGCCTGGTCCGCCAGTCCTCGTGCCTTGAGATCCGGCTCCAGTACAAACACCTTTCGATCCGCCAGGGCAGCCTTGACCAGCTCGGCCTTGGCACCACCAGCCAGAGCGGCATAGACGCCGTCCTCGATCAGCAGAATGGCCGCACCGGCATCACTGCGTTGCACGCAGGATTCCAGTGAAGTCTTCTCGTAAGGTGACTTGTTTACAGTATGCAAAATGGCCATGTTCTTGTTCTCCTCAGAAGCTCAGCAGGACGTCTTGCTCTTCAATGAGCTTCTTGACCTCATCGCGACTGATCAGGCGAATGGAATCCTTCTCGGCCCAATCGTCGTCCTCGTCTTCCCAGGTCAGGTGTTGCAGATCGTCCAGTGTCAGGCCGCGCTCTTCCAGCGACTCTTTTTCTACATACAACTTGGAAACATCGTAGTCTCCCAGCGCCGCATAGGCGGGCGAGAAGTTTTTCATGCCCACACCTTCGGTATTCTGACCCTTGGTCAGCTGGAACACACCGTCATCGATAAATAACAGGCTCACATCCTGCTCCAGCGCAGCCGCAATCAGTACCACTTCCAGCGACTCCTGGGCGTAGATGGTGCCGTAGGGTGCCCGGCGATTGACGAACATGAACTTCTTGCCGTCGTTTTCTTCACTCATTGATCGTTCTCCCAATCAAAAAAACGTGGCTTAGTCGCCAAACTCAACCAGACGATCTGCCTGAATACAGGCTTCGACCAACTGGCCCAGACCGGTAATGTGAAACACCTCGGCGATGTTGTTCACATCCTTGCCCCAGCGCTGCGCCTCGCCTTCGTCCAGCAGGCCACGGCGCTGTGCCGCAGCCACGCAAACGGACAGGTCAAGATCATGTTCCTTGCCCAGCGCCACCCACTTCTCGGTGATATTGCGATCATCCTGCGGCGGCACACCCAGGCGGGTCGCGTTGTTCACACCATCGTGATAGAAGAATACACGAATGATTTCGTGGCCCTTGTCCAGTGCAGCCTTGCAAAAATTGTAGGCCGTATCGGACGCCTGATGATTGTAGGGCCCTTCATTGATCATGATTGCGTATTTCATGAACCAGTTTTCCTCGTCAATGGCGGTGGCGGGGATCACCCGCCACCGCTGGCATCAGAAGCGGATGTGCGTAGATGCGTTCAGATTCTTGCGAGCACCACGCCAGTTATCCACGTGATAGCGGGTGAACGGCAGGCCGGTCAGTTCAAAGAAGCGCGGCCAGCCGATGCGTTCGATCCAGTCGTTGATCCGCTCCCAGTCCTTGGCATCCTCCTTGTAGACCTTGAGGATGTTCTTGACGATGGCAGTGGCCTCGGGCCAGCGCGGCGGATTGTTGGGAATACCGGCAGCCACCAGCTTCTGGAAGGTGGGCTTGCCACGGGCGTTGGAGTGGTTACCACCCACCCAGATGGCCAGCTTGGTGTATTCGGCATCGTTGATCTGCATGGGCGGGCACGGCGGGAAGCAGGCACCACAGCAGATACACTTCTTCTCGTCCACTTCCAGGGAAGGCTTGCCATTGACCATGGCCGGACGAATGGCCGCCACCGGGCAGCGAGCCACCACGGAAGGACGCTCACAGACATTGGCCACCAGATCATGATTGATGCGCGGGGGCTTGGTGTGCTGCACGTTGATGGCGATATCACCCTGGCCGCCACAGTTGATCTGGCAGCAGGAGGTGGTGATATGCACACGGTTGGGCATGTTCCAGTTACGGAACTCGTCAATCAGCTCATCCATCATCGCCTTCACCACGCCGGAAGCGTCGGTGCCGGGGATGTCACAGTGCAACCAGCCCTGGGTGTGTGACAGCGTGGTCACGGAGTTACGGGTACCACCCACGATGAAGCCGGCTTCTTCAACGGCCTTGATCAGCGGCTCCACCTTGGCTTCGTCGGCCACCTGGTATTCGATATTGGAACGGATGGTGAAGTGCACATAGCCGTCACCATACTTGTCACCGATTTCGGTGAGCTTGCGCAGGGTATACAGATCGAGAATCCGCTGGGTACCCACGCGAATGGTCCAGATCTTGTCACCGCTGTGGGCCACATGCAGCAGCACACCCGGGCGGGGATCTTCATGATAGGCCCAGTTGCCATAGTTCTTGCGCATCACGGGATGCATGTACTGGAATCCGTCAGGACATCCGGATTCAATGGGTTCGCGCATTTCAGACATGATTGTCTCCAGAAAGCTTGATTAATAATGACGGGTGCCGGGCCTTGTGCCCGACACCAAAACAGATCCGAATCAGGCTTGAGCCGCCTTCTTCTCGGCTTGCTTGGCAAACCATTCCTTCGCAGCCTCGTCCCAGCCGTCAGTCCGCACATAGGACACATTGCGCGGGTTGCTGATCATGTGGGGATCCACATCGATATCCAGGCCTTCCAGGAAGTTCACCAGGCCGATACGCTCGATCATCTCGCCGCAGCGCTCGTGCTCCAGACCATTTTCCGCCCAGAAGTCGATCACTTCCTCGGCGAATTCCACCAGCTGCTCGTAATCCTCTTCGGTCTCCAGCTTCATGAAGGGCACGATCACGGTACCCATCAGGTCACCGATCTTCAGCGTGCGCTTGCCGCCGATGAGAATGGTCACACCCTTGTCGTCTCCCGGAGACAGGGCCTTGGGCATGACGTTCAGACAGTGCATGCAACGCACACAGTTGCGGTTGTCCACCTGCAGCTCGTTGTCATCGGTCAGTGCCAGTGCATTGGTGGGGCAGCGGCTGATGACATTGTCAATCAGGTACTGACGGCCCTTGGTCTCGCAGTAGGCCTTGACCTGCTCCTGATCCACCTTCATGTCATCACGCCAGGTGCCGATCACGGCAAAGTCGGAACGCTCGATGGCATTCTGACAGTCGTTGGGGCAACCGGAAATCTTGAACTTGAACTTGTAGGGCAGTGCCGGGCGGTGCACATCATCAGTGAAGTTGTTCAGCAGGTGACGGTGAATCACATGCTCATGGGCACAGGACATTTCACAGCGGGCAGCACCCACGCAGGACATGCCGGTACGCACACAGGGGCCCGCACCACCCAGATCCCAGCCGTACTCGTTGATTTCATCAAAGAAGTGCTGGGTATTGTCGGTATCGGTACCGATGAACATGATGTTCCCGGTCTGGCCGTGGAAGGTGATCAGTCCGGAACCGTACTTTTCCCAGCTGTCGGCCAGCTGGTTCAGCATGTCTGTGGTATAGAAGTTTCCGGCAGGCGGCTGAACACGCAGGGTATGGAACTCCTTGGATTCAGGGAAGGAAGCCGCCACTTCGGAAAAGCGCGGAATGATACCGCCACCATAACCATAGACGGATACCGTGCCACCTTTCCAGTAACCCTTGCGGGTCTCGTACGAATGCTCAAGCTGGCCCAGCAGACTATTGGTCACGGAACGAATGCGCTCGTCCTCGTGATTGTCTCTCAGGCGCTTGATTCCACTGATGAAGCTGGGCCATTCGCCATGCTCCAGCTCATCCAGCATCGGGGTATCGTAGATTTTATCAGCCATTGTCAAATCCTCGTTCGCAGGTGCACCACGCGATTATCATGAAAACCTATGGAGCCGGCTTGCGCCCACTCCGGGGAAACAGGAACACGGAAACGATCGGGTTCCGTGTGGGTAGCAGTCTAGTGGGCGCGCGCCCCCAGCAAAATCACACGATGGGGGTAACGGCCTTCCGGCATCTATCTCGTTGGGGGTAGCGCCCCGAATGCAATGCTTTGTATTGCAGGCACAGCCATAGACTCATTATCTGGTTCAACCAACTGAAAAACATATCCTTTCCGAGGGAGTGGTTTTGATCGGAAACAAGTACGCCATCAGATGCATTGAAGAATCAATCACTTGGCCATACCCACTCCAAAATTCAAAATTTTCCAACAAGTCGTCCACTTCCATGGTGGCACGGCCAGCAGGCACTGTTCCCAGCAACCTCTCCCCATAGCGATAGATTGATTCCAAGCGGTTCAACTGCGTACACTGCAACGAAGCTCAAGGCCATCCATCCGGAGAGAAACGATGCCCTACTATGTCTACCGTGTTGAAAACGCCGCCATGGAGTTGGTGAAGAATCTTGAACTCCTCGACGAGAAAGAGAAGTTCAAGGAAGCCAAGCAAGTGGCACGCCAATACCGAGTCGATCATCCTGATCTACCACCGGAAACCTTCAAGGTCATCTTCGCCGCCTCGCCACTCGAAGCCGAAGAGTTGTTGATGGAAAAGCGGGAAAAACCCATTCTGATGGAACACGAGAAATAAGCTGACGCACATGGAGGCCACGCTGACCCTGACCTCCGACATGATGCTGGTACTGGCTGTTCTAGGCCTGACCATGGCACTGTTTGTTTTTGAAGTCGTACGTGTAGATGTGGCCGCGGTCAGCGTCATGGTGTTGCTCGGCCTTTCCGGCATGGTGCCGGGAGATCACCTGTTCGAGGGGTTTGCCTCCAACGCCGTGATTTCCATCATTGCCGTAATGATTCTTGGCGCAGGGCTGGATAGAACCGGCGTAATGAGCAAGGTGGCTGGCCTGATCCTCAACATTGGCGGTCGCTCGGAAACCCGCATTATTCCACTGGTATCGGGAACGGTCGGCATCCTATCCGGCTTCATGCAGAATGTCGGTGCTGCGGCACTGTTCATTCCTGTCATTTCGCGCATCTCGTCCCGTACCGCCATCCCCATGTCCCGCCTGCTGATGCCCATGGGTTTCTGCGCCATTCTGGGTGGCACCCTGACCATGATCGGCTCATCGCCGGTCATCCTGCTCAATGACCTGATTGAAACCGCCAACCAGTCCCTGCCGGAAGGCATGGAGCCCATCCCCACTTTCGGGCTGTTCGACATCACTCCAGTGGGCCTGACCCTGATCATTGCCGGCATTCTTTACTTTCTCGTTCTCGGCCGCCATCTGTTGCCCAGCGACCCTTCTCAAGTGGCCATGCCCGGCGAAACCAAGGATTATTTCTCCGAGGTCTATCAGATCAAGGGGGAACTGGTGGAACTGCTGGTCACCGTGGACAGCCCACTGGTGGGCATGAATGTACTGGAGGCCGAATCCTATCCGGGCATGCCCGTGCTCATAGCCCTGAAATCCGGTGAAGAAACCATCATGGCCCCTCCCGCCGATGAAATGATCTGGGTAGGCTGTGTGCTGGCCGTACTGGGCAACCGGGAGCAAATTCGCCAGTTCGCTGAAGAGAATGATCTGAAGCTACTGCCGGGGCTGAACCACTTTCGTAACCAGCTCAATCCAGCACGGGCCGGAATTGCGGAAATCCTCATCGCCCCCAATTCCAAGTATGCCGGCAGCACCATCGGCGAAGAACACTTTCGTCAGCGCTACCAACTCAGCATTCTGGCCGTTAACCGGGGTGGTGAAGTACACCGGGAAAACCTGCGTGACTGGGAACTGGCACCTGGAGACACCCTGGTGGTACACAGCAGCTGGAAAAACCTGGACGAACTGAAGAAAAACCGGGATTTCGTGGTCATCACCGACCTGCCCACCGAAGAAGAACGCCCGCACAAGGTATTGCACGCGGTATTCTTCTTTCTCTTGGCCATGAGCATGGTGTTCTTCACCGATTTCAAGCTCTCCATCGTCCTTCTGACTGGAGCCATGGGCATGGTGTTAAGCGGCGTACTGAGCATGGATGAGGCCTATCAGGCCGTCAGCTGGAAAACCGTCTTTCTGCTGGCCGGGCTGATTCCGCTGGGCTACGCCATGGAACACAGCGGCACGGCCGCCTGGATTGCCCAGCAAACCGTCACCCACCTGGGCCATGTGCCGGAATGGGTGCTGCAATCCGCCATTGCCGTGCTGGCCACCTTCTTCAGTCTGGTCATGTCCAATGTGGGTGCCACCGTGCTGTTGGTACCGCTGGCCATCAACATCGCCATCGCCTCCGGTGGTGACCCGGCCGCCTTTGCCGTCACCGTGGCCTTGGCCACCTCCAATGCTTTCCTGCTGCCCACCCACCAGGTCAACGCCCTGATCATGGGCCCTGGCGGTTACAGCGTGAAGGATTTCATGCGTGTCGGCGGCATCATGACCCTGCTCTTTCTCGCGGTGATGATGCCGGTGGTGGATTTCCTCTTCTGATCCGCAAACCTCCGGTGGCTTTGCTACAATCCGCCGATGAAAAAATTCTTTCTCTGGCTATCTGTCATTACCCTGACGATTGCCCTGGCATTGCCCTTCGTGCTGGGCCGGCTGCTGGCCGAGGCCTACCCCTCCCTGCTGCAACAGACCCTGGGCCATCCGGACAGCCCGGCCCGGCTGGACCAGCTGGACTTTCAGGCCGGCTGGTTCAGCAGCGAAGCCCGCTGGCTGTTGCGCATCGGCGGTGAAACCCTGGAGTGGAACGATCACCTGCGCCATTTCCCGCTGCAGGAAAAAGCCGTGCTGGACGGAAAACTGCAAACCCCGTCCCTGCCGCTAAAACTGCACTACCGTCTCGGACTGGACCGCAACATCCACCTGGATGGGCACTTGCAACCCGGCCAGCAGGGCCTGGCCGTCTGGAAAAGTGGGCAATGGCAGGCCGAGCTGAACCCGGAAACCTGGACAGGTCATGCCAATGGCAGGCTGGAACTAGTGCTTCTGCCCGGCGCGCAGGCCAAAAACCTGCATTTCGCCGGCCAGTGGCACGGGCAACAATGGCAATGGGTGATCGGTGCCGATACCTGGGCACAAGGCCCGCTGCAATGGAAAAACGCCTTGCTGGGCCTGGAATACGGCGGCCAGCACCTGCGCTTCAAGGGCAAGAGTGACCAACTCCTCCTCCAGCAAACCGGCTGCGAGAGTCTGAAGCTGGAGGGCACGCTTTTACCCGCGCAACCCAGCTACTGGGCCAAGCTGGTGCCCTTGCTGGGGCAGATGCAGCAACTGGACTGGCTGCGCTTTGCCAGCGAAACCCTGCCCGGGCTGCTGGCCGCCAACCCCGGCCTGGAGATCGGCTCCGCCCAACTGGACTGTGGTGACAGCACCCCCATCTACCTGAACCTGACACTACGCCTGCACAACATGCCCCCCGGGCGCATTCTGGACACCCGCGCCTGGCTGGAACACCTGCAAGGCCAGGGCTGGCTGGAAGCCGAACCGGCCCGCTTGCAGCGCCTGGGCCTGCCTGCTGAGCTGGCGCAAACCGGCCGCGTGGACTTCCAACTGGCCGGCGGCCTGCTCAAGGCGGCCGGGCAAACCCTTCCCCTGCAACTGTTGATACCAGGAATACAACCATGAACCTGCGATGGATCACCCTGCTGACTTGTACCCTGACCGCTTTTCAAAGCCATGCGGAAGATGCCCGCACGCCCGTGCCACTACCCGCCGCGGAGCACCAGCTGGTGCTGGGCGAAATGCGCGGTTTTCTGGAAACCGTGGAAGCCATCACCACCGCCCTGGCCCGTAATGACTTCGACAGCGTTGCCCAGCACGCAAAAAAGGCCGGCATGGCCGAAGCACGGAAAGCCATGCCCCGCCTGCGGCCCTACATGCCGGAAGGCTTCAGGCAATTGGGCCACGCCACCCACCAGGCCTTCGACCAACTGGCCCTGGATACCGAACTGGAAGATACCCGGCAGAGCCTGCAACAACTGGGGGAGATTCTCTCCCGCTGCACTGCCTGTCACCAGGCCTATCGATTTGAAACCCAACAGAAAAAATGACTCTGTGAGCCTTTGCTTACCAGTAATATGGCCCCCAGGCTCTGAATGCCCCGCAGTGGGGTGCAATACGGCTTAGGAAAACAAGCCGTTCAAAACCCTGAAGGCGGTGTTATTGTGCAAAACAAGCCCCTTCAGGTGGGTTTTTTCACCACCCGTATGTTCAACTCCCGCAACGCCTCTGCCGCCACTTCCGAGGGTGCCTCGGTCAGCGGACAGGAGGCGGTGGCGGTTTTCGGGAAGGGGATGACTTCGCGAATGGATTGCACGCCGGCCATCAGGGCGCACATGCGGTCCAGGCCGAAGGCAATGCCGCCGTGGGGCGGGCAACCGTATTGCAGGGCGTCCAGCAGAAAGCCGAACTTGCCGCGGGCTTCTTCCTCGGAAATGCCCAGCAGGCTGAACACGGCCTGTTGCATGGCCTCGCGGTGGATACGGATGGAGCCGCCGCCCAGTTCCACGCCGTTGAGCACCATGTCATAGCCCTTGGAGAGGCTCTTGCCCGGCTCGGCCTTGAGGGCTTCCGGGTCGTTGTCCTGTGGGGCGGTGAAGGGGTGATGCAGGGCAAACCAGCGCTGTTCGCCCTCGTCCCATTCGAACATGGGGAAATCCACCACCCACAGCGGCTTCCAGCCGTCTTCCACCAGGTTCAGGTCTTCGGCCACCTTCAGGCGCAGATGGCCCATGTAGTCGGTGACGGTAGGCCAATCGCCGGCACCGAAGAAGATGATGTCGCCGTCTTCGGCGCCACAGGCGTTCAGGATGCCGTTGATGGCGGGCTGGTCGAGAAACTTGACGATGGGTGATTGCAGGCCTTCGGCCCCGGCGGCCCGATCACGCACGCGAATCCAGGCCAGGCCACGGGCGCCGTAACGCTGCACGAAGGGCAGGTAGTCGTCGATCTGCTTGCGGCTCATCACTTCCCCGGCACCGGGTACGCGCAGGCAGCACACCCGCCCCTTGGGGTCGTTGGCAGGGCCGGAGAAGACCTTGAATTCCACATGGGCCAGGTGCTCGGCCACATCCACCAGTTCCAGCGGTACCCGCAGGTCGGGCTTGTCGGAGCCGAAGAGGCGCATGGCTTCTTCCCAGCTCATGCGCGGGAAGGGATCGGCCAGTTCCACACCCTTCACTTCACGGAACACGTGGCGGATCATGTCTTCGGCCAGCTTGAGCACATCCTCCTGCTCCACGAAGGCCATCTCCATGTCCAGCTGGGTGAATTCCGGCTGGCGGTCGGCGCGCAGGTCTTCATCGCGGAAACAGCGGGCGATCTGGTAGTAGCGGTCCATGCCGCCCATCATCAGCAGCTGCTTGAACAGCTGCGGCGACTGCGGCAGGGCGTAGAACTGCCCTTCGTGCACCCGGCTGGGTACCAGGTAGTCGCGCGCGCCTTCCGGCGTGGCCTTGGTGAGGATGGGGGTTTCCACTTCGTTGAATTCGCGGTCTTCCAGGTAACGCCGCAGGGCGCGGACCAGCTGTGCGCGCATGCGCAGGGTCTGCTGCATTTGCGGCCGGCGCATGTCCAGGTAACGGTAGCGCAGGCGGATTTCCTCGCCAGCTTCCTCGTCCAGTTGGAAGGGTAGCGGGCGGGACGGGTTGAGCACTTCCATTTCCTGCACCACCACTTCCACGAAGCCGGAAACCAGGTTTTCGTTTTCCTGGCCCTCGGGGCGGCGGCGCACGGTACCGCGCACACGCAGGCAGAATTCATAGCGGATGGTCTGGGCGATGTCGAAGGCCTCGGCCTGGTCCGGCTCGGTAACGATCTGCACGATGCCCTTGTGGTCACGCAGGTCCACGAAGACCACGCCGCCATGATCGCGGCGGGTGTCGGCCCAGCCGCAGAGTTCGACGGTTTCGCCGATGAGTTTTTCGTCCACTTCTCCGCAGAAATGACTGCGCATGTTGCTTACCCCTTGTATTCAATTCAGACAAAAAAGCCGCACCTGGCCCGAAAGCTGCGCCAGGTCGCTGGATGCTTCGACAACACGGATCAGGTTATTCTGGCTCCTGTTTCCCAAGGAAACCAAGGGCGTGTTATCAACCTCGCTTTGTGGCTTTTCCCTGGATCCTCTCGCCCAGCTTGCCCAAACAGCCTCAAGCCATTGAATCACAATGCCTTTCGGCTGTTTGAACAATCTGAACAAGAATCTCTCAGGGAAAACTCCACAGCCTGGCACAGTTTTCGGGCTGGCCGGTGCGGCTTCGGGCCGGAGTATCCGCTCCGGCTAGGCGTTGGTATTGGCGCAGGCCCCGCCGCCACAACAGCTGCCTGCGTTGCTGTTGCTGTCGGATTGAGCCACGTTCTTCTGCCCGGAGGATTTGAAATCGGTCTCGTACCAGCCACCGCCCTTGAGACGGAAACCGGCGGCCGAGATTTGCTTTTCCAGCGCGGGCTTGCCGCATTCCGGGCAATCGGTCAGCGGTGCATCACTCATTTTCTGCAGCTTTTCCAGCGAGTGGCCGCAGGATGTGCATTGATATTCGTAAATGGGCATGTCAATTCACCTGTATTCTTCTGTCAGCAAACTCGATGCTTACAAAGAGAGCTGCCGCACAAAACTGCACCATTGTACAGGATTTGTGCGGCATGCAAGACTCCCGGAAGAGAGATCAGGCGGCTTTTTTCAGGCCAAAGACGATCTCTTCCCCGCTGAGGGTGACGGTGATGGTGTCACCCGGCGCGTAGCTGCCCTTGAGCAGTTCGCGGGCCAGCGGGTTTTCCAGCTCGTGCTGTACCGCCCGCTTGAGCGGCCTTGCACCATAGACCGGGTCAAAACCAACCTTGGCCAGGTGAGCCAGTACCGCATCGTCCACCTGCAGGTGCAGGTCGCGTTCGGCCAGCCGCTGTTCCAGTCGCCGCACCTGGATGCGGGCGATTTCACGGATTTCACCCTCGTCCAGCGGATGGAAGACCACGGTTTCGTCCACCCGGTTGATGAACTCGGGGCGGAAATGCTGCCCGACCACTTCCATGACGGCGGTTTTCATCGCCTGGTAGTCCGCGGTTTTCGCCATTTCCTGAATGAGCTGCGAGCCCAGGTTGGAAGTCATGACGATCACCGTGTTGCGGAAATCCACCGTGCGGCCCTGGCCATCGGTGAGGCGGCCATCATCCAGCACCTGCAGCAGGATGTTGAATACATCCGGGTGGGCCTTTTCCACCTCGTCCAGCAGAATCACGCTGTAGGGCCGGCGGCGCACCGCCTCGGTGAGATAACCGCCTTCCTCGTAGCCCACATAGCCGGGGGGCGCGCCAATGAGCCGGGCCACGGCGTGCTTCTCCATGAACTCGGACATGTCGATGCGCACCATGGCATCCTCGGTGTCGAAGAGGAAATCCGCCAGCGCCTTGGTCAGCTCGGTCTTGCCCACGCCGGTGGGGCCCAGGAACAGGAAGGAACCATTGGGCCGGTTGGGATCGGCAATGCCGGCCCGGGAACGGCGAATGGCATCGGCCACCAGGCGCACGGCTTCGTCCTGGCCAATCACCCGGCTGTGCAGGGCGTCTTCCATGTGCAACAGTTTTTCCTTTTCGCCCTCCAGCATCTTGGAAACCGGGATGCCGGTCCAGCGGGACACCACTTCGGCGATTTCCTCGTCGGTCACCTTGTTGCGCAAAAGCTGGAACCGCTGCCCGTCCTGTTCCCGCGCCTCGGCCTCCTTCAGCTTTTGTTCCAGCTCGGGAATGCGCCCGTACTGAATTTCGGATACACGGGTCAGGTCACCGGCGCGCATGGCCGCTTCCAGTTCGGCGCGGGCCTGCTCCAGCTCCTCCTTGATGTGGCTGGCACCCTGCACCGCCGCCTTCTCCGCCTTCCAGATCTCTTCCAGATCGGAGAACTCGCGTTCCATCTCGGCGATGCGCGCTTCCAGCTCGGCCAGGCGCTTGCGCGAGGCGTCATCCTTTTCCTTCTTCAGCGCTTCCCGCTGAATCTTCAGTTGAATGAGCTGGCGTTCCAGCCGGTCCAGCGCTTCGGGCTTGGAATCGATTTCCATGCGGATGCGGCTGGCGGCCTCATCCATCAGGTCAATGGCCTTGTCCGGCAGCTGCCGGTCCGGAATGTAGCGGTGCGACAGGGTGGCCGCCGCCACGATGGCCGGGTCGGTGATTTCCACGCTGTGGTGGATTTCATAGCGCTCCTTCAGGCCGCGCAGGATGGCGATGGTGTCTTCCACCGAGGGTTCTTCCACCAGCACCTTCTGGAAGCGGCGCTCCAGGGCGGCATCTTTTTCGATGTACTGGCGGTACTCGTCCAGGGTGGTGGCGCCAATGCAGTGCAGCTCGCCACGGGCCAGCGCCGGCTTGAGCATGTTGCCGGCATCCATGGAGCCTTCGGCCTTGCCCGCGCCCACCATGGTGTGGATTTCGTCGATGAACAGGATCACCCGCCCTTCCTGCTTGGAAAGGTCCTTGAGCACCGCCTTGAGGCGTTCTTCAAATTCACCACGGAACTTGGCTCCGGCGATGAGCGCGCCCATGTCCAGCGCCAGCACCCGCTTGTTTTGCAGGCCTTCGGGCACTTCCCCGTTGACGATGCGCTGGGCCAGCCCTTCCACGATGGCGGTCTTGCCCACGCCCGGCTCGCCGATGAGCACGGGATTGTTCTTGGTGCGCCGTTGCAGTACCTGTACCGTGCGGCGGATTTCCTCGTCGCGACCGATGACCGGGTCCAGCTTCTGCTGTTCGGCCCGGGCGGTGAGGTCGATGGTGTATTTCTCCAGTGCCTGGCGATTTTCTTCTGCGTTGGGATCCTGCACGGTTTCTCCTCCTCGCATGCGTTCAATGGCCTGGTTCAGGCGGTCTTCGGTCAGGCCCAGCTCCTTGAGCAGGCGGCCCAGTTCCGTGCGGTCGTCCTGGGCCAGGGCCAGCAGGAACATTTCCGAGGCGATGAACTGGTCACCCCGTTGCTGCGCCAGCTTGTCCGCCACATTCAACAGGCGATTGAGGTCATTGGAAATACCGATATCACCGGCATTGCCACTGACTTTGGGCAGCCGGTCCAGCAGTTCGACCACGCGGGTGCGCAAAAGCGGCAGGTTGACGCCCGCCTGCCCCAGCAGGGCCTCGGCGGAACCGCCCTGCTGCTCCAGCATGGCCTGCAGCACGTGCACCGGCTCGATCATGTTATGGTCCCGGCCCACGGCCAGGCTCTGCGCCTGTCCCAGGGCTTCCTGGAACTGGCTGGTCAATTGGTCCATTCTCATGGGGTTTACCTCCGCAATTCGGTGTTCATGCAGGCGACTTTTGTCGCGGGCATGAAAATTCTCAACTGCTTTTCAGATGGGGGTAAACGATGAAAAATCAAGGGAAAGACGGCCATTTGCCGCCTTTTGAAGACAAAAAGCCGCCGGCCCGTGACCAACGGACAGGCGGCCCGGTTTGTAACGGGCGGGGGCTTCAGTAGTCGAGCACAAACTCCACGCGCCGGTTTTTCGCCCGGCCTTCCTCGGTGGCATTGTCGGCCACCGGCTGGCCTTCTCCGGCGGAAATGGCCTTGATCTGCCCGGCATCCACACCCTGGGCCTGCAGATAGCGGGCCACCGCCTGGGCGCGCTTCAGCCCCAGCTTCATGTTATAGCGCGCACTGCCCTTGCTGTCGGTATGACCGATCAGGGTGAGCTTCATTTCCGGGTTCTGCTTCATGCGCATGGCCAGGCGGTGCAGATCATGGCTGTAGTCGGGGCGGATCACCGCCTGGTCGAAATCAAACAGTACCGCGGGCATGGTGAAACGTTCCATGTGATGCGGCTTGGCCGGTTTTTCCGCCTTGGGCGGCACAGGCTGGGCCGGTGGATTGGGTTCGGTGACGGCCTTTTCCGAGAACAGCTGCGGGTCACAGGCCCGAATGGCATTGGCCTTGCTCCACTGGCTGGTACGCCAGCATTCTCCGTAGCTGTTGCGAATCAGCGTGCCATTGGAGGAATACCAGTAGCCGGGGCTGGATTCATCATGGGCACCGGCCTGGGAAAGGGTCAGCATGGCTGCCACGAGAAAGAGAAGGGTCTTGTGAAACATGGCTTGCTCCTGAATCTGTGCGAAAATTCGTGAACACTATACAATAGGGCCCGGTTACGGGAAATGACGGCACCGGCATTTCCCCCGCCCTGCCCGCAATGATCCGTTTTTGCCCGGAGAATGCCTTGAACAACCCCTTGCCCCACATCCCCACCCTGCTGGAAGAAATGGCCAGCCGGATTGCCTCGCTGCCACGCTTCGCGCACACGGCACCCCTGATGGTGGGCATACAGACCGGCGGCCTGTGGCTGGCGGAAGCCCTGCATCACCGGCTGGCACTGAAAGAACCGCTGGGCAAGCTGGATATCAGCTTCTACCGGGACGATTTCAGCCGCATCGGTCTCAACCCCTCGGTGCAGCCCAGCCACCTGCCCTGGACGGTGGATGGCCGCCACCTGTTGCTGGTGGACGACATTCTCTACACCGGCCGCACCATTCGCGCCGCCATGAACGAACTGTTCGACTATGGCCGCCCGGCCAGCATCACCCTGGCCATTGCCGTGGACCGGGGCGGGCGCGAGCTACCCATACAGGCGGACATACTCGGCTGCCGGCTGGAGGTGCCCGCCGGGCAGCAGATCAAGCTCAGCGGCCCCGAACCCCTGCGGCTGGAGTGGGTGGCCCATGGATAATCTGCAACTGAACCCGGACGGCAGCCTGCGCCACTTTCTCAGCATCGAGGGACTGAAGCCGGCCCTGCTGGAACAGATCATCGAAACCGCGGCTTCCCTGGAGCAGGTGGCCGAGCGGGCGGTGAAAAAGGTGCCGGTGCTGCGCGGCAAGACGGTGATGAACCTGTTTTTCGAACCCAGCACCCGAACCCGCACCACTTTCGAGATTGCCGCCCAGCGGCTGTCGGCCGATGTCATCAATCTGGATGTGCAAACTTCCTCCACCACCAAGGGCGAAAGCCTGCTGGATACCCTCAAGACCCTGGAGGCCATGCACGCGGACATGTTCGTCATTCGCCACCGCGAAAGCGGCGCGGCCGCGTTTTTCGCCCAGCATGCCGCCCCGGGCGTGCATATACTGAACGCCGGGGATGGCTGGCACGCGCACCCCACCCAGGCCATGCTGGACATGTTCACCATCTGGAAGCACAAGTCGCGCTTCGACCGGCTCAAGGTGGCCATCGTCGGTGACATTCTCCACTCGCGGGTGGCCCGTTCGCAGATTCACGCCCTCAACCTGCTGGGTACCATGGAAGTGCGCCTGATCGCGCCACAGACCCTGCTGCCGGAACAGCCGGAATCCCTGGGCGTGCATGTGTATCACGACATGGACCAGGGCCTGCGGGATTGCGACGTCATCATCATGCTTCGCCTGCAGAAGGAGCGCATGCAGGGGGCGCACCTGCCGGGCGGGGACGAGTATTTTCGCTGTTACGGCCTGACCGAGGAACGCCTGCGGCTGGCGCGGCCGGATTGTATCGTCATGCACCCCGGGCCCATGAACCGCGGGGTGGAAATTGCCTCCAGCGTGGCCGACGGGCCGCAATCGGTGATTCTGGAGCAGGTCAGCAACGGCCTGGCCGTGCGCATGGCCATCATGGCCATGGTGCTGGGCTCCGGCGGGGAGAGCGGCGCATGAACAGCCAGGCAATACACGGCCTCTGCGTGGATGCCCAGGGCCAGACCCACGGTGGTGTGCAGGTGGAGGATAGGCGCATAAGCGCCTGGCTGCCCGCCGGGCCAGACACCCGTGAATGGCTGTTGCCCGCGCCGGTGGATCTGGCCTGGCACCCCGGCGCGCTGGAAGGCCAGGGCGCCCACAGCCTGCGCCATGAACTGGCGGCAGCCCTGCGCTGCGGCATTGCCGATGTGGCGGTGGAGCCGGACACCCGCCCCGTGCTAGACGACCCGGCCGCCATCGCCCTGCTGCCCAAGGCAGCGGATCTGGCACGGGTACATCCCATCGGAGCATTGAGCGAACAGCTCGAGGGCGAGGCCCTGAGCCGCATGGCCAGCCTGAAGGAAGCCGGGGTGCGCTGTGTGGGCATGGCACTGCATCCCTTCCGTGACAGCAATGTGCTGCGCCGGGCCTTGCAATACGCCCGGTCCATGGGCCTGACCGTGCTGCTGCACCCGCAGGATGCCAGCCTGACCCAGGGCGGCGTGGCCCATGCCGGCAAGGTGGCCACCCGCCTGGGGCTGAAAGGCATTCCGGTGGCGGCGGAAACCGCCGGCCTGGCCCGCGACCTGGCTTTGGTGGCCGATACCGGTTGCCGGGTACATTTCTGCCGCATTTCCTCGGCGCGCGGGGTGGAGATGATCGCCCAGGCCAAGGCCGACGGCCTGCCCGTCACCGCCGACACCACCATCGCCCACCTGTTCCTGACCGATCACGACCTGATGGGTTTCAACAGCCACTTGCACCTGCGCCCGCCGCTGCGTGACCAGAGCGACCGGGATGCCTTGCGCCAGGGCCTGGCCGATGGCACGCTGGACGCCATTGTCTCCCAGCACACACCACTGGGCCGGGGGGCCAAGACCGCGCCCTTCCCTATGAGCACGCCGGGCGCGGCCACCCTGGATGCCTGGCTGCCACTGTGCGCAAAACTGGTGCGGGAAGGCCTGCTGACCCAGGCCCGCCTGCAGGCGCTGATCGCGGAAAACCCGGCCCGGATCCTGGGGCTGGAACCACGCGTCCTGGCACCGGGCCACGCGGCTGACTGCCTGCTGTTCGACCCGGAAAGCGAATGGCTGCATGAACCAGAACAATGTCATTCCCGCGCCGGCAACCCGGCCTTTCACCGCTGGCCCCTCTCCGGCCGGGCACGGCAACTGTGGCTGGATGGGCAGCCGGTTCTGTGACGGGATTAACAACCTCGCCACCAGACCGGTGTAAACTTGTATACAGCCATCAGCGGGAGTCACCACATGCAGATCAACAACGCCATGCAAACCGCGCTGCAGGGCCTGCAGAACAGCCAGAAACAACTGAATGAACAGGCCAGTACCATTGCCCGAGGCGTGGAACGTGACCAGAGCCCGGGGGATGAAACCAGCGAAGCCCTGGTGAAGGTAAAGTCCACCAGCAACACCGCCCAGGCCAATGCCCGGGTGCTCAAGAGTGCCGATGAAATGCTGGGGAACCTGCTGGACATTCAGGCCTGAAGAACAAGCGGATTTGCCGCGATCAACCCCGCCCTTGCGCGGGGTTGTTGCTTTCTTGCGGGTTCATCAGACTTCGGCACTGCCACGCTTGCGCACGATCAGCATGGCCATTTCCAGCGCCTGCTCATAGTTGAGGCGCGGGTCCACCCCCGTCTTGTAGGCACGGGCCAGATCCACATCTTCCAGCGCCCTTGCGCCACCGGTGCATTCGGTGACATTTTCACCGGTCAACTCCAGATGCACCCCGCCCAGGCGACTGCCCAGGGACTCATGCACATCGAAGCTGTCTTCCAGTTCGCTGCGAATCTTGTCGAAGCGGCGGGTCTTGTAGCCGTTGCTGCTGGTTTCGGTATTGCCGTGCATGGGGTCGGAAATCCACAGCACCCGCCGGCCAGTGCGCTGCACGGCCCGGATCATCTCCGGTAGCTGGGCTTCCACCTGGCCGGCGCCAAGGCGGTGAATGAGCACCAGTTTGCCCGGTTCATCATCCGGGTTGAGCACCTCGATAACCCGTGACAGCCAGTCGGCATCGTAGCCCGGGCCGATTTTCAGGCCGATGGGGTTGCGGATGCCACGGCAGTACTCCACGTGGGCGCCGTCCAGCTGGGCGGTGCGCATGCCGATCCAGGGCAGATGCGTGGACAGGTTGAACCAGCCCCACTGGTGCGGCACCTGGCGGGTTTGCGCCTGTTCGTAATGCAGGTGCAAGGCTTCATGCGAGGTGAAGAAGTCCACCCGCTGGAAATCGCTGATCCGCCGGCCGGCCAGGGTTTCCATGAAACGCAGGGAATCGCCTATGGACTTGACCATGGCCTGGTATTCTTCCGCCAGCGGGGAATGTTCCACCCAGGAAAGATCCCAGTATTCCGGGTGATGCAGATCGGCAAAGCCACCCTCGATCAAGCCACGGACAAAGTTCAGTGTGAGCGCGGCGCGGGAATAGCCCTCGATCAGGCGTTGCGGGTCGGGAATGCGGGCTTTTTCGGTAAACTCGCTTCCATTGATTAGATCACCGCGATAAGACGGCAGCTCCAGGCCATCGCGCACTTCCGTGTCCGAGGAGCGTGGCTTGGCGTACTGGCCGGCGAAACGCCCCAGGCGGATTACCGGCATCTTCAGCCCATGCACCAGCACCAGGCTCATCTGCAGCAGCACCTTCAGGCGGTTGGAGATGGTATCGGCGCGGCATTCGCTGAAGCGTTCGGCACAGTCACCACCCTGCAGCAGAAAACGTTTGCCGGCTTGCGCTTCTGCCAGCTGTTTCTTCAGGGCATTCACCTCCCAGGAGGTGACCAGAGGGGGCAGGGTGGACAATTCATTCACCGCTCGCTGCAGGGCTTCCGGGTCCGGATAGCTTGCCTGCTGCAGCGCCTTTTTCTGCTGCCAGCTGTCCGGCCGCCAGGCCTGATCAAAATGTGCGGGTGCTTGTGCTTCAGCGTTCATGGTTGGTCTCGAGAAATGGACCGGCTATTCTCACACAGGAAGCCGGTGTACACCAATATCTCATCGGGCCGGATCTGTCCGGATCAATAACCAGATGGC
>JALWTZ010000220.1 GCA_026993285.1 Lysobacterales bacterium
CATGCTGATGTATGTCTACGGTGCCATCATTGCCCTGTGCCTGCTCACCTTCCGATCTCTGGCTGCCACCCTGTGCATCGTCTTGCCATTGATGCTGGTCTCGGTACTCGCCTATGCCCTGATGGCGTTGATGGGCATTGGCCTCAAGGTCAATACCCTGCCGGTCGTGGCATTGGGTGTGGGCATTGGTGTGGATTACGGCATTTATATCTACAGCCGGCTCAAAGAGTATCTCGATGCCGGCATGCCGTTGACCGAGGCCTATTTCCACGCCCTGCAAACCACCGGCAAACCGGTGATTTTCACCGGTATTACCCTGGCCGTGGGTGTGGGCACCTGGCTGTTTTCCGACCTGCAGTTCCAGGCGGACATGGGCGTGCTGCTGGCCTTCATGTTTCTGGTGAACATGATCGGTGCCATTGTGCTGCTGCCCGCACTGGTACGCTGGCTGATGCGCCCCAACGACCCGGCCTGAATCCGAAAACCACCGGCCCATTTGCCTGGCGGTGTATACTTGCCGCCAGGCAAAATCCGGGTGGCCCATGGACCTCTCCTCCCTGCAATGGCTGTTTGACTGGATCAGAGACCATCCGGAATGGGCCGGCTGGCTGATCGGTCTGGCTGCCTTCTTTGAAGGGCTGGCCATGGTGGGTTTTCTCATGCCGGGTGCTACCGTGCTCTTTGGCGTGGGTGCCCTGGTCGGTCTGGGCTACATCGACCTGACTACAGCCTGGATAGCCGCATCCATTGGCGCCTTTCTGGGTGACGGCCTCAGTTTCTGGCTGGGCTGGAAGTACAAGGCTTCCATCCGCAATCACCCGTGGATTGCCCGCCACGGCGATGTGCTGCACCGGGCAGAAAACTACTTTCACCGCCATGGGGGAAAAAGCGTATTCATCGGCCGGTTTGTCGGCCCGATTCGTTCCGCAATCCCGCTGATTGGCGGCATGATGGGCATGTCCTGGTGGAAGTACCTGCCCATCAATCTGGTGGCCAGCATTCTCTGGTCTCCCTTCTATATTCTTCCGGGCGTGGTTTTCGGTGCCTCGCTGGATCTGGCTTCCGCCGCTGCCGGTCGTCTGGCCATCCTGGCCGGGCTGATGGCCGCGGCCCTTTGGGCCAGCGGCTGGCTGGTGCTTCAGGTCTACCGCTTCGTCACGCCCAGGGCCAATCGCTGGCTGGATCAGATGGAGCGTTGGGTCAACCGCCATCCGTTGCTGGGCCGTTGGGCTGCCGCGCTGGTGGACCCGCGCAAGAAGGAATCCGCCTCGCTGATCTGGCTGGCACTGGGGCTTTTTGTACTGGGTTGGTTATTCTTCGCCCTGTTGCTGACCATCAGCACTCAGGGCCACTGGCTGGTACTGGATGAGCAGATCTGGCAATGGTTCCAGCAAATTCGCTCACCGTGGGCGGATTGGCTGGCGGCCTGGCTGGCGGCCTGGACACAGGTCAGTCATGTGCTGATACTGGTCACCCTTGTTGCCGGGATGCTCTGGCGATTGAAGGGGCGCATGGCGGCCCTGCATCTGCTGGCCAGTGCTGCATTTGGTGTGGCCGTGAGTTGGGCCCTGGGCCAGGTCCTGTCCGTACCCCTGCCCATGCAGGCCAACCCGAATGTTTTCGCCTTTCCGGGAATGGACATCAGTGTTTCCGCCGCCGTCTACAGCTACCTGGCCGTACTGCTGGCACGGGAACTGCCCGGAAGACGGCCGGCCTGGCCCTACATGGCGGCCACGGCCCTGCTCCTGCTCAGCAGCGTGGCCCGGCTGTATCTGGGCCTGCACTGGTTCTCGGATGTTCTGGCTGGCTGGTGGCTGGGCTATCTGTGGGGCTTTGGTCTCGGCCTGGCCTGGCGCATCCGTAGCCGTGAACGTTTCCCCCATCGCTGGCTGCTGCTGGGTTTTGCCGTAGCCGCCCTGGTCATCGCGGTACTGGGCCTGCACACCGCACGCACGCTGCACAAGACCGCACCCGAACCCGTGGTCATTTCAGCGCAAGACCCTGCCATTCCGTTACCCGATCATCGTGGTTTGTGGTTGTTGACCAGCCAGCATCCGGATCAACTGACGACGATGTTGAAAAATGCCAACTGGAAAGCCGGCCCGGATCGCTCCCTCAAGGGCATGTTTTTCTGGCTGAATCCCGAGGCCGACGCCATGCAATTGCCCTTGCCACCGCGGGGCTTGTACGGGCATGCGGTAGTAGCGGAGTGGCGCAAGCCCACGCGGAATGGCGTGTGGTTATTACGGGCCTGGCCCACCCACTGGCTGCAGGCCGATGGCCGGCCCTGGTATGTACTGCAAGCTACCCGCGTTCAGATGCAGCCACTGGCCAACCTGCTGGTCTGGCCACGC
The DNA here is from genome assembly GCA_026993285.1 of Lysobacterales bacterium. Taxonomy (GTDB): domain Bacteria; phylum Pseudomonadota; class Gammaproteobacteria; order Xanthomonadales; family S139-57; genus S139-57. Next base: position 2,355 of record JALWTZ010000220.1, read on the forward strand.
TTCCAACAACCGGGAATGGAGGAACTGCGCCAGGAATTGCCCGCTCACTGGCAGCTGCTGCCCGCCCGCAATGGCTGGTGGTGGCTCAGGGTTGATCCGGCAATTGCCAGTCTACCGGTGAGCGGCCCTGCGTTTTTAGCCAGTCATTGGCCTTGGAAAAATGGCGACAACCGAAAAAACCACGATGAGCCGACAATGGTGAAGGGTGAGGCGCCTTGAGTACCCGGTGGCGCTTCGGGTCAACCTGCGCAGCCTTTTTCTGTGCCTGCGAACCCCACAATAAAAAGACCACGCCCTCCAGCCGCTGATTGATCTCGGCAACAACCCGGTCCGTGAAACGCTCCCAGCCCTGGCCCTGATGACTACCGGCCCGACCACGCTCGACGGTGAGTACGGCATTGAGCAGCAGTACACCCTGTTCGGCCCAGTGCTGCAAACAACCATGTGCCGGCAGAAGCAGGCCCAGGTCTGAATGCAGTTCCTTGAAAATATTTTGCAGGGAAGGCGGCGCTGGCACTCCGGGCCGTACCGAGAAGCACAAGCCGTGTGCCTGCCCAGGGCCGTGGTAGGGGTCCTGCCCCAGAATCACCACCTTGACCGTTTCCGGTGGCGTGGTGTTGAGCGCATTGAAAATCTGTGGCCCGGGAGGATAAATGACCTTGCCACGCTGTTTCTCCTGCAGCAGGAAGTTACGCAGCTGCTGCATGTAGGGCTGTTCAAATTCCTCACCCAGCCAGGCAAGCCAGTGTGGATGCAGCTGTACGGGCCTTTTTTCGCTCATGAGTTCAACCGACTACCGAATCCAGCCGCAGTGTAGCAAAAACCACGCAATCGCCCGACAAGAAAAAGCCCGCACGGGGCGGGCTCTTTCACATGACAGGCCGGCAGGCTTGTCTTAACGCTTGGAGTACTGGGTCGCCTTGCGTGCCTTGTGCAGGCCCACTTTCTTGCGTTCCACTTCCCGGGCGTCACGGGTGACGAACCCGGCCTTGCGCAGTGGCTGGCGCAAGGATTCATCATAAGCCATCAGCGCACGGGTGATGCCCAGACGAATGGCACCGGCCTGACCGGAAGTACCACCACCGGTGACCGTGATGTAGGCATCAAACTTGTCACCCATCTCGGTGAGATCCAGCGGTTGCTTGACGATCATGCGTGCGGTTTCACGACCGAAGAATTCTTCCAGCGGACGCTGGTTGACCTTGATCTCGCCCTTGCCGGGGCGCAGGAAAACCCGTGCCACAGAGGTCTTGCGGCGACCGGTTCCATAAAATTGTTCTGTTGCCATTTGCGACTACCCTCAGATTTCCAGTGGCTGCGGCTGCTGGGCGGCATGGGGATGCTCGGCACCAGCATAAACCTTCAGTTTCTTGAACATGGCACGGCCCAGCGGATTCTTGGGCAGCATGCCTTTGACGGCGTTCTCGATCACGCGCTCGGGGTGCTTCTCCAGCAACTTGCCCAGAGGCACGGATTTCAGGTTGCCGATATAACCGGTGTGCCGATGATAGAACTTGTCCTGCATCTTGTTGCCGGTTACATGAACCTTCTCGGCATTGATGACCACGATATAGTCACCGGTATCCACATGCGTGGTGAACACCGGCTTGTGCTTGCCACGCAGGCGATGGGCGATTTCGGTGGCCAGGCGGCCCAGGGTCTTGCCCTCGGCGTCAATGACAAACCAATCGCGCGTGACTTCATGTGCTTTGGCGCTGAACGTCTTCATGTCTAAACTCGTGCTCCGAGCGTGTCTATGCGAAAGGGCGGTAATTCTATGGGATCTTCACCTGCAGTTCAACCACGGTACCGGATTTATTTCACCGCCCTCGGCATGGCCTGTCAGCCGGGCTTGCCTTGCGGCACTGGTACTGCCGCGCATTCTGTTGGATAATTCGCCGCTTGATTTCATTGCAGGAAACCGCGACGCATGTCGGATATTGCAACCTTCGTGGGCAACCACACCGTGCTGGTCCTGGTCTGGCTGGCCCTGCTGGCCATGCTGCTGGTGGGCGAATTTCGCCGTTTGACCCGCAAGTTCAAGGAAGTGGACACCCTGGAAGCCACTCGCCTGCTCAATCAGCAGGATGCCCTGCTGGTGGATGTGCGTGATGCCAAGGATTATGCACAATCCCATGCCGTCAACGCCATCCATGTCCCCGTGAACCAGGTTTCACCGGAGCATCCCAAGCTTGCCGACCCGGACCGGCCGATCATTTTCTATTGCTACAGCGGCATGTCCTCGCAGCGCGCTGCCGCCGTAATGGCCAACAGTGGCCGGGAAAACATCTACAGCCTGCAGGGCGGCTTCGGCAGCTGGCAAGGTGAAAATCTGCCGGTAGAAACCGGGCGCAAGAAGAGCGGCAAGCGGAAGAAGAAAACCTGAATTCCATCCATTCCGGAGCCTGCAGGGCTCCATCATCCTGACAACGGAGATACCCAACATGAGTGAAAACGAACAAGCCGCAGGCAACGGCCAGAGTGCCGAAGGCGGCCAGATTGTCATCCAGAAAATCTATATCAAGGATGCCTCCTTCGAAGTACCCGGCGCGCCGGGCATCTTTCAGGAACAGGGCCAGATGGATGTCAACCTGAACCTGTCCCAGAAAGCCCAGCCGGTGGGAGATGACCATTATGAAGTGGTCCTGACCGTCACCGTCACCACCAAGGTCGGTGAAAAAACCGCTTACCTGGTGGAAGTGCAGCAGGCTGGCATCTTCGGCATTCGCGGCCTGGAACAGCCCCAGGTTCATGCGGCACTGGGCATTTTCTGCCCCAACACCCTCTACCCCTATGCCCGTCAGGCCATCTCCGAAATGGTTTCCCTGGGCGGTTTCCCGCCGCTGGTGCTGCAGCATGTGAATTTCGAAGCCATCTACGCCGAGCAGATGCAGAAGCAGCAGGACCAGAAACCCAACTGATTCCGCATGAGTTCGAACGCGCGCATTCTGGTACTCGGTGCCGGTTCCTGGGGTACTGCTCTGGCCACCCATCTGGCCGAAGGGGTGGCCCAGGTACGGTTGTGGGGCCGTAACGCCGCACAAATGGCCGCCATGGCCGAGTGTGGTGAAAATGCGCGTTATCTGCCGGGCATACCGCTCAGCCCGAAACTGGGCTACGAGGCGGATCTTGAACAGGGCCTGGACTGGGCCGATGCCGTATTGCTGGTTACCCCCAGCGACAGCTTTGCCACCATGCTCGATCGCATGGCACCGGCATTGCAAGGCAAGCCCTTTGCCTGGGCCTGCAAGGGATTTGAAAATGGCACCGGCCGCCTGTTGCATGAAGTGGCTCAGGCCCGTCTGGGCACGGATGCCTCGCTTGCGGTAGTCACCGGCCCCTCCTTTGCCAAAGAGGTGGCGCAAGGTCTGCCCACGGCCATGACCGTGGCCTGCACACAGGCTCGAGAAGCGGAACAGTGGGCCGGCTGGCTGCACCATGCACGCATGCGTGTCTACACCTCACCGGATATCATTGGCGCCGAACTGGGGGGTGCGGTCAAAAATGTGATGGCAATCGCCACCGGCCTTTCCGACGGCATGCAACTGGGGCACAACGCCCAGGCCGCCATCATCACCCGCGGGCTGGCGGAAATCATGCGCCTGGGGCTGGCACTGGGCGCCCTGCCCGAGACCCTGATGGGTCTGGCCGGGCTGGGTGATCTGGTACTGACCTGCACCGCCAACCTTTCCCGCAATCGTCGCATGGGGCTGGCACTGGGCAAGGGCCTGAGCGTGGCCCAGGCCCAGGAAGAAATCGGCCAGCATGTGGAAGGCGTGCGCAACGCCGCCGAAGTGCTGCGCCTGGCCGAACGAGCCGGCGTGGAAATGCCCATCTCCGAACAGGTGGC
>JALWTZ010000221.1 GCA_026993285.1 Lysobacterales bacterium
CAGGTTTCCGCCAGGCAGCGCAGGCCCTCGGCTTCCAGCCCCAGCCGGCGGGCGCGCATGGCCACCTGCCCCAGGGATTCCTCCCCGGTCACATACAGCGGCGCCAGTTGTTCACGCAAATGGGCGGTCACCTGCAACAGCAGGGTGGATTTGCCGATACCCGGGTCGCCGCCCAGCAGAATCACCGAACCGGGCACCAGCCCGCCCCCCAGCACCCGGTCCAGCTCGCTCATGCCGCTGGAATAACGGGCTTCCTGCTGCAGGTCCACCTTCGCCAGATCCTGCACCAGCGCCTGCGCCGCGCCGGCATAGCCAGCATGGCGGCCACCACGGGCGGGGGCTGCGGCCTGCACCTGTTCTTCCAGGGTGTTCCATTCGCCGCAATCGGCGCACTGACCGGCCCACTTGGGCGCGCTGGCGCCACAACTGCGGCAGACATAGAGGATCTTGCTTTTCGCCATCGGCCTTTCCGGCAAAAGCGCCATCATACCATCGGCACAGGCGGCTTTCGGCGGAAATGGCTATACTGGCTCACATGCACAACCCACGCCGTGAAGAACAGAACCTGCTGGGCGAATCACCCGCCTGGATGGAAGCACTGGAACAACTTTCCCTGGCCGCGCCGCTGAACCGCCCGGTGCTGCTGATTGGTGAACGCGGCACCGGCAAGGAACTGCTGGCCCAGCGATTGCATTTTCTCTCCCTGCGCTGGGGCGGGCCCTGGGTCAAGCTCAACTGCGCCACCCTTACTGAAAGCCTGCTGGAGTCCGAACTCTTTGGCCACGAGGCCGGTGCCTTCACCGGCGCCCAGCGCAAGCACCAGGGTCGTTTCGAACTGGCCGACGGCGGCAGCCTGTTTCTCGACGAGGTGGCCACCACCAGCGGGCGGGTGCAGGAAAAGCTGTTGCGGGTCATCGAATACGGCGAATTCGAACGGGTGGGCGGCAACCGCACCCTGCAGGTGGATGTGCGCATCATCGCCGCCACCAATGAGGATCTGCCGCAACTGGCCGAGCAGGGCCGTTTTCGCCACGATCTGCTGGACCGGCTGGCCTTCGATGTCATCACCCTGCCCCCCTTGCGCGCCCGCCCCGAGGACATTCCCCTACTGGCGGAACATTTTGCCCGCCGCATGTGCGCCGAGCTGGAACGGGCGCATTTTCCCGGCTTCAGCCGCCCGGCCATGCGCAAACTACAGGAATACCACTGGCCCGGCAATGTGCGCGAGCTGAAAAATGTGGTGGAACGGGCCGTCTACCGTACACCGGATGACGAGCCGGTGGAGGAGATTCAGTTCGATCCCTTCGATTCTCCCTGGCGGCCGGCGAGCGCCCCGGCTCAAACCGCCGGCACACCGGCCCTGCCGCTGGAGATGAAACTCTGGCTGCTGCAACAGGAAAGGCAATTGCTGGAACAGGCGCTGGAACAGGCCCGCTACAACCAGAAAAAGGCCGCCACCCTGCTGGGGCTGAGCTACGACCAGCTACGCGGCCTGCTGAAAAAACACCAGCTGATCCCGCAGGGCGGGCCTGCCGGCTAGAACTCGGTATAGGGCTGCAGCGGGTCTGGCGGGCTGTGTACCGGTGGCGCCTCGCCATCGAAGTGGTATTGCAGCCAGATGCCGATATGGTTGGGCTCGTAGAAATCCGACCGCTCCACTTCGGCCATCACCCCCAGGCTCAGGTGGCGGTTGATCTTGTACTCCAGCGCCCCCAGCAGGGCATACCCCGGCCCGCCGCCCTCGCCGCCACGGAAAAAGGGATCAAAGCCCAGGGCCTCGGCTTGCTGCTGCAGGGCCGGTTCATCCACGAAATAGGGCGTGGTTTCCTCGTAGGTCCAGGAACGGGAATAGGAAGCCTTCAGCCGCCAGGACAAGCGCCGCTCGAGCAGGCGGCCAAAGGCATCCACATTCACCCCCAGCGAGCGGTAGCGGTTGGGGCTGTAGTAGCCGCCCTGGCTCCAGGTGAATTCATCCAGCACCTTCTCGTGCCACCAGAGATGGCCGTTGGCTCCCACGCTGAGGTTGAGGTCATCCCGGTTGATCAGCCGCCAGTACACCCCGCCCATCAGTCGCGCCCGGCGGTTGTCGGCCACGTTTTTACCGGTCAGGTGATGCAGGTCGAGCTGGGACCAGAAACCCCAGCTGCCGCCGGTGTCATGGCCCGCGTTCAGGCTGACGCCGGTCTTGCGCACCCCGCCCCAGACAGCCCCGGTGTACGGGTCGCGGGTGCCGGCGAAGGTCAGCAGGGTGCTGGTCAGGGGCCGGCGGGAGACATCCACACCCCAGTACAGCCAGCCGGCGGAACCGTCATAACGGATACCACCTACCACATCCTCCACCGCAAAACCCAGCGGGGTGGTGCCCAGATCCACCCGCAGGCGGTCGGTTTCGTAGCCCACGCCCAGCGCCAAACCGCGGTCGTACTGACGCGCATAGCGGGGGTCGCAACCCGGCAGGCAGAACAGGCCCTGGCCAAAGGTTTCCACGGCATTCGCGTCGGCCATGTTCAGCCGGCCCGCGTCCAGCCGCACCGGTTCCACCCGCAGGAACCACTGGCCGGGGTGGTCGCTGTCGAAACGGTATTCCAGCGGAATGCGGGTGTGCATCAGGCTGGATTTGCCCGGGGTTTCATCACGCACGATGTAATCCCAGGCCGCATTGAACTCGGCGGAATGATGGTGCCGGCCCGCCTCGTCCACGGCGGCGTCTTCCACCACGGTCACCGCCACCGTGGTATTGCCGCTGACCCGATCGCCCCGCACCACCCGGCGCAGGCGCTGGATGTTGCGCTGTACACTTTCCGTTTTTTCCGTTTCCGGCAGGGCTTCCAGGGTTTCCAGCGCGGCCTGGTCTTCGTCCAGCACATCCAGCAGCAGGGCCTGGGCGTATTGCAGTTCGGGATTTTCCGGGTCGGCCTGACGAGCCTTTTCAAACAAGGCCCGGGCGGCTGCCTTGCGGCCCAGTTCCAGATACACCCGCGCCAGGTCGTAGAGCAGCCAGGGGTCGTCCGGCTGGTAGGGCACGGCCTGTTCCAGCTTGCGGGCCGCCTCGGAGAACTCGCCCCGGTCCTTGTACAGCGCCGCCTCGGCCCGGTAGGTCTGTACCTGCAGGCGGGCGAAATCCTCACCCATGACCTGCTTTTGCCTGGCGCTCAGCTGCTGGATGGCACTACGCGCCTGGCCGGCGCGGCCCTGTTCCAGCCAGGTCTCCAGCAGGCCGGTCAGCGCCGTGGCCGCCTCGGGGTGTTTTTGCAGGATGGCGCGATACTGCCGTTCCGCCGCCAGATAATCCTTTTTCTGCCGTAACAGTTGTGCGCGCAGGCCAAGAGCCTCCGGCTGTTCCGGCTGTAGTGCCATCGCCTGTTCCAGAGCCTGGGCCGCATCCTCCAGCCGATCTTCTCTCAGGGCCGTTCGTGCCTGCTTGAGCAGGCCCCAGAAGCGGGCAGTCTGCTTCAGGCTCTGCCATTTGTCGGCATCGTATCGGGTATGTTTCAGCGCCTTGTCGAACCAGGGTACCGCTTCCAGATGACGGCCCTGGCGCATCAGCGCCTGCCCCAGCCCGCCAAGAAATTCCTCACGTTTGGGCAGGCCGCGCACGGCCTGGCGCAGGGCCTGCTCCGCCTCGGGCAGACGCCCCTGTTCCAGCAGTTTCAGCCCGCGTTGCCCGGCCTTCCAGGCGGGATTGGCCAGCAGTTTTCTGCGTTCGGCCTCCACCTGCTCGGCGCGGGCCAGCAGGGCGCGTACTCCCTGGTCTTCCGGGTCCATCTCCAGATAGCGGCGGTAGTAGGGGATGCTGTCGGCGTTTTCATCCATGCGAAACAGTGCCCGGCGAATCATGGCATGCACCTGCCGTTCCAGCCGGGGCTTGTCCAGCAGGGCATAGAGTTCATCCAGCAAGGCCGGGTTGCGCGGGTTCTGCCGCAGTTTCAGGGCGATCCATTCCAGCCGCACGCCCTCATGGGTGGGATAACGCCGGCGCAGGTCGTCCAGCCCCTGAAGCGCGGTCTGAAAGCCGCCATCGGCATCCGCCAGCCAGTTGTAGTATTCCAGGGCGATATCCGGTTCCGGCAGTTGGCGTGGAAATAACTGCCGATACAAGGCCAGCGCTTCCGGCAGGCGGCCGGAACGGGCCATCAGCCGCGCCTGCTGCAGGGCCATGCGCTGGGCTTCCAGGGTAGCCAGCCAGGCCTGGGCCTGTTGCAGGGCCGAATGGTCCGGTGGCACAACCGCTGCCAGTTTTTGCAGCCACTGCCTGGCCTTTTGCAGGTCTTTTTCCTTGACGGCCAGCCGCACCTGCATGGCCAGCGCCTGTGGATTAACAGGCTGGATACGCATCAGTTTTTCCAGGCTTTTACGCGCCAGATCCAGCCGGTAGCGTGATTCCCAGCCCTGCGCCTGCTGCAGCAGTTGTGTGACCGGATCATCGACCGCCCAGGCGTTCACCAGCATCCATGACAACAGCAGCCACGCCAGCGCCTTTTTCATGGGCAATCCCCTTGCCGGACATGCGGGAGGGCCTGCAACCTTCCCCGGGCATCCGGGCGGTAGCGTTTTTGCCAGCCTTCGGCAAAGAGCTGCAACACTCGATTGTAGTAGCCACCAGCCACTTCCATCGGTGGCTGCGCTTTCATGGCCTGTGACCACAGTGGTTGCAGGGCAGCCTGAAAGCCAGCCGGCCCCTGCCCTTCGGCCTGACCGGTTTGCGGCCAGGTTTTCAGTGGCACATGGCCCAGCTTGAGCACCTGGGCCAGCATGGGTTGAAAATATTGGACCAGTGCTGCCCGTTGCGGGTCATCCGGAGAGAGCATGCCCAGCCACAGATAAACCCGGATGGCGTCGTAGCTGCCCGGTGTTTCCGGCCGTAGCCCTTTACCCAGTTGATAGATGGCCCAGTCCGGTGCCAGTCCGTGGGGCGCGGACTGTTGCAACAGGCGTACGGTGGCGGGCACCAGCCCGGCCCACCAGTCATCTTCCATGGCAAAGCGACGCCAATGAAACAGTACCGGATAGGACGGATTGAGCCGTACCCGGCCTTCCCGTGGCTGAAAACCCTTGCGGCCGGGCAGAATGACCCAGCCGATGGCGGGCAATCGCAGACTTTCCAGGCGACGGATGTTGGCCAGCATTTGTCTGCCCGCGCGCTGGTAGGCCGGTTGCTGCCACAACCGACCGGCTTCCAGCAGGGCATAGGCCATCCAGGCATCGGCATCGGAGGCGCTGTTGTCATCCAGCACGCCCCAGTTGCCATCCGGCCGGCGGCCCCAGAGCCAGGCCGGCAGCCCCTGGTCCAGACGGCCCGCGGAGAGGTTGTTTTCCGTCCACTGCAGCAATTGGGCAAAGCCCGCCCGGTCTCCGGCCAGCAGGGCGAAAAACAGCCCGTAGGCCTGGCCTTCCGAAGTGGTTGCTTTCTCTTCACGGCTGTGGTCGATGACTCGCCCGTCCGCACTGATGTGCGCCTGCCGGAAGGCTGTCCACAGCGGCCAGGCGCAGTTTGCCCGCACCGGCATCACGCCCAGCATCAGCAACAGCGGCCACAGCCGTTTCATGCTCAATCCTGTGGATTCAGCCGTCGGGCCCGCAAGCCTTCGAGCACTTTCCACAGCAGGAAGGCAGTGACCAGCGCCACCAGTATGGTCAGGGTGATGAGCACGAAGGGATGACGGATCAGGAAGTACCAAACCCGCAGATACCAGGCCAGATCACCCACCATGTAGGTTTCCCCCACCAGCAGGTTTTCGCTGCGTTCACCACGGAATACGGTCACGCTGCCGTGGATACCCGCCACCACACCGGGATTACCCAGCCCCTGTACCACCTGCTCCAGGCGGCGTGCATCCGAACCCAGCACGGCCACCACACTGCGGCCCGCGTGTTGTGGAGACTCATAGCCCAGCAGCATGCCCAGCTGCCCGGTACCCAGCAGGTCTACCTGTTCCCGGATGGCCGGGTCGGGACGGGTATCCATGCCCAGCCAGTCATACAATGGCGTGACTGCCCGCTTGGGCAGGCCGATATGCCGTGCCCAGTGTCCCAGGCCAGCCGGCAGGGTTTGGGACCAGCGGGCCAGCAGTTGTTCATGGGCCTGGCGACCAATCACCAGCAGGTCATGTTCGGCCTGTTCATCCAGTTGCCCGGCTGTCTGGATGGCAACCCGCA
>JALWTZ010000222.1 GCA_026993285.1 Lysobacterales bacterium
ATCAGAAACCCAGTGCAGCCTGTTGCGGGCCTTTCGCCGAGTTGCTTCTGAAATCACCCGTACTGGCCCGCAAGGCCCTTTTTTCAGAAAAAGGGCCACAAAAAACGGCGGCTTTCCGGGCTTGCTTCCGCTGCTTTCCGTCGTGCAGGCCGGGGTCGTGCCGATTCGGCTTCCTGCCTCAACGGCACTCAATTCCCCATCCAGGGGAATTGCCCCCGCCCTGCCCGACCCGCAGCGGCGCCCGGAGGCCTGGGGCCGATTCAGTCAATGATACTCTTCAAGCCATGAGCGGCGGTAACGATGTGTGGCAGAGACAAGACGCCGCGATTCCTTCAGCAACTGGCTCAGATTTTGGGCGAGCGGTTTTTCGTAGATCAAGGCGCGAGGTTCTGCCCGGCCGGGAGCGTACATCAAGTACGTGACCGGGCGGGCATGGTCCTCGCAACGCAGAGATACGGAAAACAAGCCACCCAAAATTTTGGGCGAGCGGTTTCGTGAAGATCAAGGCACTGCCGTTGAAGGAGCCGGGAGCATACATCCAGTATGTGACCGGCGAGTGAAACGGCAGTAACGCAGAGATTCGCGAAACAAGCCGCCCAAAAAAGCCGCCCAAAATCAGAAGGTATACCCCAGTTTGACAAACACCGTCTGATCCATCGTCACCCGGTCGGGTACCTCGTCGTCGCTGAAGCCCTGGTCGGAGTAGCCGAGAAAGGCCACGCTCTTGGCGTCGAGCTTGTAGCCGAACAGTAGCTGGTTGGAGAGGCTTTGGTAGTTGCGATCCACGGCATCGGCATAGAGTGCGGGGTTGCGCTGCAGCTTGCGGTACTGGCTGATCAGGCGCAGGTATGCCTTGCTGGTGAATTGCCATTTGGCGCGCAGTTCGCCCAGGTCGAGGCGGTAGAGGCGGCCGCCGCTGACATCCAAATCCTGGCGCAGGTGGCTGAAGTCCACCTTCAGGCCGGTGCCGAGGTTGAGGCTGAAGTAGGGCCGGAATTGGTTACGGGTGGCCGGGCGGATATGGGTGTAGTCCACATCATCGCCCAATTGCGCTTCCAGCCCCAGTTGCAGGCGGGGGTGCGGGCGGAAGTTGATTTCACCTTCCATGAAATCACGGGGGAAGACCTGGCCCTGGTAGACGGTGGTTCTGCGAATGAAGTTCCAGTCCGCCTTGGTTTGCATGGCTCCTTCAAATTCGAAGCGCAACTGGAAATTGCGTTCCAGCAAGCGGGCATTGTCGGCCCGTTGCATCATCCAGTTGCGGGTGGAGACGCCGAAACGGCTCCACCAGGCCTGGCCGTCGGGGTTGATCCAGTCGTATCCGCCGCCACCGGCAAAGCGGTCCAGGTTCACCCGGCGCAGAAAGCCCAGATCGGCCCGGTAGCCGGGATCGTTGCGGGTGATGGCCGTCCAGTAGAACCGGTTGCGGCCACGGTGATTGAAACGAAACTGGTAACGGCCGCCGGAAAGGCGCGGCCCGGTCAGTTCATAGCTGGAGACGATGCTATCCGGGTATTCGCTCTGGCTTTCCACCCATTGCAGTTGCAGACGGTCCCTTTCATTGATGTTCCAGCGCAGGTCGGCACCGAGCAGGCCGCTGTAGTAGTCATTGGCCGAGCGGTAGGTGGTGACCAGGCCCAGGGTCAGGTCCGGCGTGGCTTCATAGCGGTAGCGCCCGGCCACCGCCAGGCTGCCACTGTCCAGGCTGGCCAGGGAAGAACCTTCCGGATTGGGCACGAAGAAGCTGGTCACGGTATCGTTGCTGGCAAAGAAGCCGTACTGGTGCGGGCCGTTCTTGCCGGTGAGCTTGATACCGATATCCGGGTCGGCCACGTTGCGGGTGTAGATCAGCTGTGACGGGGCGGCGAAGTAGTCGGCGTTTTCCAGGAAGAAGGGCCGTTTTTCCGGGAAGAACAGGGCGAAGGTGGTGTTGACGTCCACCTGCACCGAGTCGGCCTCAATCTGGGAGAAATCCGGGTTGAGGGTGGCGTTCAGGGTCAGGTTGGGGCTGATGCCCCAGTTGATGTCCAGCCCGGCTTCGGCATCCGGCTTGTCGGTTCGCATGGGGCCGTCGGCATTCTCGCGCCCCCGCCGCTGGGCCACGGTAATGGTGGGCGTCAGTTCCAGATCCAGCCCCTGTTCGATCTCGCGGAAACCGGTGAACTTGGCAAACTGGCAGACCTGGCAATTACGATTGCGGTCCACCGGCTGGATGGACAGGCGATGCACCTGCGCCCGCGGCAAATAGCGGATGGCTTCCATGCCCCAGGTCAGCGGCTGGCCCTGGGGCCTGGGCATGTTGATGGAGGAAAACGGAATGGCCATTTCCACCACATAGCCGTCTTCCACCCGCCGGGCGGCACTGTCCCAGAGGGCGTTCCAGGAGGGGTCGTCGGAATTGCGGCGGGTGTCGTCCAGTGTGGCCTCGGCCTGCACCCCCAGCGGGTTGACGAAAAACTGGTAGGCGCGCCGCTCGTCGTTGAAGGTATCCAGCAGCACGCCGACAAAATCATCCTCCCAGAACTCGTCGCGGTCATGCAGGTGGGCGACGATGGCTTCCGGGTTCGAGTCATGGGCGTGAAAGGCCAGCAGCAGGCGCTGGCCGTCTTCGGCCACCCAGAAATCGGTCTTCTCCGGCGCGGGCGTGTTCTCACCGGGGCGGGTCTCGTAGTCCAGTTGCAGGTGCAATGCCTGCTGCCACACCGGGTCATCCAGCTGGCCGTCGATGCGTACCTGCTGACGGGTGTGGGGAATCTCCAGCTCGGCCGCCCACAACGGCAGGGCGGCAAGCAACGACAACAGTAACCAGGGTGTTTTCATCAGGCTTCGATCCGGGGTGGATGCAAAATGTGTCCAATTGTATCAGCCCTTCACGCCCCCCGGCTGTGCCAAAGGTCCTCCCTGCCAGATGCCCTGCCACCAGCCGGCCAGATCATCCAGCAGGGTATACAGCCAGGGCATGAACATCAGCCCCAGCACGGTGGCCACACTCAGGCCGCCGATGATGGCCCGGGCCATAGGATAGTAGGGCGGACCGTTGCCGCCCACCTGGGTATCACCCAGAGCCAGCGGCAGCAGGCCCAGCACCGTAGTGGCCACGGTCATCAGGATGGGCCGCAGGCGGTCCACACCACCGGCCAGCACCGCCGCGTTTCTCACCTGCCCCTGCCAGCGCAGCTGGTTGATGTGGTCGATGAGTACAATGCCATTGTTCACCACCACGCCGATCAAGATCAGGATGCCGATCATGGCCATCAGCGAGAAGGTGGTGCCGGATAGCCAGAACAACCAGAACACCCCCAGCACACCGAACAGGATGGAAAAGACCATGGTGACCGGCAACAGCAGGGATTCGAACAGCGCGGCCAGCAGCAGATAGATCAGGGCCACGGCCACCAGCATGTTGAACAGCATGGTCTGCTGGGTTTCCCGGTCATCCTGAAAACCGCGCCCCAGGGCCCAGCCATAGCCGTTGGGCAGCTTCATCTGCTTCATCACCTGCTCGATGGCCTGGCGCACGGCCTTCAAATCCGCGCCTTCTTCCAGCCCCAGGCGCACCCGCAGGGTAGTCTGCCGGTTGCTGCGCCGGATCACCCCCGGCGAATCCACCACCTGATAGTGGCTGACCGCCCCCAGCGGTACGCGCCCGTCCAGGCGCAGCTGGCGCAGGTCATCCAGGTTGCGGGTCTGCTCTTCCCGAAAACGCAGCTGGATGGGCACTTCCCCTTCCGGCCCGTGCCATTCGCCCAGTTGCACGCCACGCAGGCCGGCGCCCACCCGCTGGGCGATGTCCTGGCTGCTCAGGCCAAAGCGCAGGGCCTTCTCCCGCTGGAACAGCAGTTGCACTTCCTTGCTGGGCGGGCCGCTTTCCACCGAGGTGTCCAGCACGCCGGGCACATGGGCCAGCTGCTGCCGGGCCTGCTCGGCCAGGGCATACAAGGTGCTGGTGGACTCGCCCCGCAGGCGCACCGCCAGCGCGTCCCGCCCGCCCTGGCGACGAAACTCAAAGCCCGGCCGGCCAATGGACAGCGCCGGCAGACCCTTGAGGATGTCGCGCTTGATCAGCCGCGCCGAGCGTTTGGCCTGCTTGCGTTCCGTCAGCAGGATGGTGGAGGAAGCCTGGCGTTGGTTGAAATAGCTGTACACCGCCTTGATTTCAAAGCGTTCCTTGTTGGCGTAGAGGTATTGCTCCACCCGCAGCACCTGAGCCTCCACCACCTCCAGCGGATAGCTGCCGTGCAGGTTGTATTGCAGTTGCAGTTCACGCCCGTCTTCCTCCGGGAACATTTCCATATTCACCTGTGAAATCGGCCAGGCACTGGCCAGCAGTACCAGAACCAGCAACAGGCCCGCCCGGCTCCGGTATTGCAGGGACCAGGCCATCCAGCGCCGGTACAAGCCTTGCAGACGGTGAAACAGCGCCCCCTCGCGCACCACGGGCACCCGGCGCATGCGCGCGGTGAGCATGGGGATCACCGTCAGGGAAAGCAGCAGCGACACGCCAAGCGCCAGGGTGATGGCCAGGGCCACATGGGAAAGAAACAGGCTGATCTGATCCTCGGCACCGAACATGTTGGGCAGAAAAACAATCATGGAAGTGAGCGTACCGGCCAGCACCGCCACGCCCACCCGGCCACTGCCCTGCTCTGCTGCCTGAAAGGGGCTGTGCCCGCCCTGCTGGCGCAGGGCAAAAATGCTTTCGGCCACCACCACGGCATTGTCCACCAGCATGCCCACCGCCAGCATCAGGCCCATCATGGAAAGGATGTTCAAGGAAACGCCAAGAAAATACATGGCCCCCAGGGTGATGAGCACCGAAACCGGCACCGCCAGTGACACGGTCAGGGTGGTGAGCCAGTCGCGCAGGAAGGCATAGAGCACCAGCAGGGAAAGCAGCGCCCCCAACAAGCCGGACTGAAGCAGATCCGTCAGCGAAGTCTTGACGCCTTCGGCCTGATTATTGAGAAAAAACAGCTGGATACCCTGCATTTCCGCTGACTGGCCGATGCGGTCGATTTCTTCCAGCACCCGCCGGCCCACCTCCACCATGTTGGCGCCCGATTCCTTGTAAATCTGCACGCCCACCGCGTAGCGCATGTCCAGATGACGGCCATAGTCCCGCTCCTTCGGTGCGTAGCGAATATCGGCCACATCCCCCAGACGCAGGCCCTTCTGCCCCAGGGGCCAGTCGCGCAGGCTTTGCGGATCGGTCCAGCGGTCGTCCACCATCACCTGCCAGCGGGTCTCCCCATCCAGCTGACCGGCGGACAGGTTGAAATTGTGCTGGCGCAGGGTACGCAACACCTCCACGGCCTGCAGACCGTGCGCGTCCAGCCGTTCGCGGTCGAGCTGGATGCGGATTTCCATGGGCTCCACGCCCTGCAGCTCCACCCGCGCCACACCTTCCAGCCGCTGCAGCGGGCGGATCAGCCGCCGTTGCAGCAGTTCCCAGGCCTGGCTCAGA
The DNA here is from genome assembly GCA_026993285.1 of Lysobacterales bacterium. Taxonomy (GTDB): domain Bacteria; phylum Pseudomonadota; class Gammaproteobacteria; order Xanthomonadales; family S139-57; genus S139-57. The sequence goes on from JALWTZ010000222.1 coordinate 5,465, forward strand.
TCCCGCTGGCTGGAGATGCGCAGGGTCATCACCGGCGCATCCGAGCTGTTGAAGCGGAAGATCTGGATGCGCTGCACATCATCGGGCAGCAGATGGCGCACCGCGTCGATGCGAGCGCGAGCCTCCAGCGCCTTGGGGCCGATCTTCTCGCCCCAGTTGAAGCGAATGAAAATCTGTGCCTGGTCGGCCCTGGAATTGGAGTTCATCGAATAGATGCCCTTCAGGGTCGCCAGGGATTCCTCCAGCGGGCGGGTGATGGCTTCTTCCACCTGCCGCGGGCTGGAGCCGGGATAGGGCACCTGAATGAACAGAAAGGGCACTTCCACTTCCGGGAAAAACTCCAGCGGCAGGCGCTGGGAAGACACCAGCCCCAGCACCAGCAGGGAGACAAAGACCATGCCGGTGGTTACCGGCCGGCGTATGGCCAGGCGGGAGAGGCTCATGCCGCCTCACTCCGGGCCGGCACCACCAGGGTATAGATCACCGGCACCACCACCAGCGTCAGCAGGGTGGACAGCAGCAAGCCACCGATCACCGTCACCGCCATGGGCGCGCGGATCTCGGCCCCCTCCCCCAGCCCCAGCGCCAGCGGCAGCAGGCCCAGCACGGTGGTGAGGGTGGTCATGAGTATGGGGCGCAGCCGCTGGCGGCCGGCCTGCTCGATGGCACGCAGCAAGGGTTCGCCCTGCCGGCGCAATTGGTTGATGAGGTCCACCAGCACGATGGCGTTGTTGACCACGATGCCGGCCAGCATGATGCCGCCGATCAGCACCACCACACTGATGGTGGCGCCGCTCAGCCACAGGGCCAGCACGGCACCGATCAGCGCCAGCGGCACGGAAAACAGAATGACAAAGGGCTGCAGCAGGGATTCGAACTGCGAGGCCATCACCAGGTAGACCAGAAACACCGCCAGGCCAAGGGCAAAATACAGTGACTGGAACGAGGCCTGCATGCTTTCATTCTGGCCGGTGACGCGCAGGGAAAAGCCCGGTGGCAGGGGCCAGTCCCGCAACGTGGCCCGCACCGCGGCCACCGCCGTGCCCAGGTCGCCCTCGCCCACTTCCGCCAGCACCTGCGCCACCCGTTCCTGGTCCACCCGCCGGATTTCCGCCGGCCCCAGGCCGGTTTCGATGCGGGCCACGGCGGACAGCGGCAGGGGGTGTTCGGCCTCGGGGTTGATCAGCATGTCGGCCAGGTCACGCACCGAATCCCGCGCCTGCTCACTGCCCTGCACGCGGATGTCGATCTTGCGGTCGGCTTCGCTGTAGCGGCTGGCCACCTTGCCCTGAATCTGCTGCACCACCCGCTCGGCCAGGCTGCGCACCTGCAGGCCCAGGGCGTGAACCCGCTCGGCATCGAAACGGATACGCACTTCCGGATAACCCTGCTCCACACTGGAGCGCACATCCACCAGCATGGGCAGGGCCCGCAGTTTTTTCTGCACCGCCGCGGCCAGTGCCTGCAGGCGTTTGAGGTCATGACCGGCGATTTCCACCTCGATGGCCGGGCCGAGGGTGAACAGCGTGGGCAGGCGGGCTTCCGCCTGCAAGGCCGGTTGCCGACCAGCCCAGTCCCGCGCCCTGCTCATCAGTTCAGCCGTGGCCTGGCTGTCATCGGCATTGACCCAGATCTCCCCATGCTGTTCCCCGGACTGTACCGGGTTGGCATCCAGCCGGTTGCCGGTGCCGCTGACCGCGAAGCTGTTTTTCAGCCCCGGCTGTTGCGCCAATGCCTGTTGCAGGGCGCGTACCCGCTGGTCGGTCTGCTCCAGCGGCGTGCCCGGCGGCAGATCCAGCAACACCTGAAACTGGCTTTGCCCCAGCCGGGGCAGCAGCTCCAGCCCCAGATTGCGAGCCAGCCCCAGTGCGCCGACAAACAGCAGGCCGGCGCTCAGCAACACGGTCGCCCGGTGGCGCAGGGCCCAGGGCAACAACCGGCCATAGAGCGCCTCGGCGGCGTGCATGAAGCGTTGCATCAGCCAGACACCGGGCCGCATCACGCCACCCAGACCACGCCCGGCCAGCCGCCACAGGCCGCGCAGGCCAGCGGCCATGCGCCGGGGCAGCGCGATCAACAGGGCACGGCGCAGGCGTGTCGGGCGGCCCGTGACCGCGGTTTCCTCCGCACCGGCAGGCTCGGGGACCGGGCCGGTCGCGGCCGGTTTGCCGGCGGCCAGCATGGGAATCAGCGTCAATGCCACCAGCAGGGAGACCAGCAGGGCGATGGCCACCGTCAGGGACTGGTCGCGGAACAGCTGCCCGGCGATGCCTTCCACGAACACCAGTGGCACGAAGACCGCCACGGTGGTGAGTGTGGAGGCCACCACGGCACCGCTCACCTCTTCGGCCCCCACGCGCGCCGCTTCCCGCTGGCTGTGGCCCAGCTCACGCTGGCGGGCGATGTTCTCCAGCACCACGATGGCATTGTCCACCAGCAGCCCCGCCGCCAGCGCCATGCCGCCCAGGGACATCATGTTCAGGCTGATTTCCCATTGGTAGAGGAAAAAGAAGGCGGTCACCAGCGACAGGGGGATGGCCAGGCCGATGATGAAGGTGGGCCGCGCGTGACCGAGAAAGAAATACACCACCAGCACCGCCAGCAGCCCGCCCAGCCAGGCGGCATTGGCCACCTCGCGGATGGACTGGCGCACGAAACCGGACTGGTCGGCCACCACTTTCAGCTGCATGCCCTCGGGCAGGTTCTTGCGCAGCCTTTTCAGGGCCCGGTGCACGCCATCGGCCATCTTGACCAGGTTGTAGTCCCCTTCCTTGTACAGGGCCAGTTCCACCGCCGGGCGGCCATCCAGGCGGATGATGGCCTGGGGGCGGGCATGGCCCATGCGCACTTCGGCCACATCGCGCAGGCGCACGGGCACCCCGTCCACCTCCCGCAGAATCAGATTGGCCATTTCCTCCACCGAACGAAACTGGTTGAGGCTGCGCAGCAAAAAGCGCTGCTGGCCCTGCTCCAGCTGGCCGGCGGAAAGGTTGACATTCTCCTCTTCCAGCCGCTCAGCCACGGTTTCCGGGCGCAGGCCCAGGCGAGCCAGGGCGGGCAGATCCAGCCAGACCTGCACTTCATCCTGCAGGCCGCCGCTGACCTTGACCGCGGCCACGCCATCCAGCGGTTCCAGCCGCTTGCGCAAACGGTCTTCGGCATGACGGCGCAGGCGTTTCTGCGTGCGTTCCACACCCTCGTCCGCCGTGCCTTCCCAGGCCAGGGCCAGGCGCATCACCGGGTCGCTGGAGGGGTCGAAACGCAGCAACAAGGGCTTTTTCGCATCCAGCGGCAAGGTGAGCATTTCCAGCCGTTCGCGCACCTGCAGGGTGGCCTGTTCCATGTCCGTGCCCCAGGAAAACTGCAGGCGTACATCGGACTGGCCGGTACGCGAACTGGAAACCAGCCGGCGCACGCCGCGTACCACGCCCAGCGCCTCTTCCACCGGCTCGCTGATGGCCGTTTCCACTTCGGAGGGTGCCGCGCCGGGCCACTCGGTGCGCACGGTCAGGGTGGGATAGGACAGTTCCGGCAGCAGGTTCACCGGTAGTTCGTTCAGGGCGATGGCACCGAACAGCAGGCCGGTGACCGCCGCCATCATCACCGTCACCCGACGGCGAATGGAAAAGGCCGCCAGGCTCATTCGCCGGCCTGCCCTGTATCGGTTTTGGCTGCCGCTTCTTCGCCAGTGCTTTCTTCCGGCCCGGCCAGCGGGTCAATAACCTGCACTTTGGCACCTTCCTTCAGACTGTGACGGCCCAGGGTTACCAGCCGGTCACCCAGGGCCAGCCCCTCCAGCACTTCCACCCAGCCCTGTTCCCGGTAGCCGGTCCGCAGCGGCTGCCAGTGCACCTGGTTGTTCTCACCGATACGCCAGGCTCCCGTCTGGCCGTCCCGTTCCACCAGTGCCTGTTCGGGCATGACCATGGCCTGGGCATGGGTGTCATAGGGAATGTCCAGCCGCGCGAACATGCCGGGCTTGAGGCGCTGATCACTGTGAACCGCCACCGTCACCGCCACGGTGCCGGAGCTGGCGTCCACCACCGGGCTGATGCGTACCACTTCCCCGGCAAAACGCACGCCCGGCCAGGCATCCACCGTCAAGGTGGCCGCCAGGCCGGTATCCAGCAGGGCCAGTTCCCGTTCCGGCACATACACCCGTGCCTGCAGGCTGTTCGGGTCATAGAGGCCAAAGAGTTTCTGCCCCGGATTGACCAGCATGCCCACCCGAGCCTCCCGGCTGTCCACCACGCCGGCAAAGGGGGCCTGTATCCGGGTGTATTCCAGATTCAGCCGGGCCAGCGCCACCTGGGCCTGCTGAACTTCCAGGTCATAGACCAGCCCTTCGTACTGCTGGGCGCTGCCCAGCTTGCGATCATGCAGGCGCTTTTCCCGCTTCAGATTCTGGCGCAGCTTCTCCAGGGTGGCCCGGGCCCGTTCCAGTTCCAGCTTGTAGCGGGCATCTTCCAGCTCTGCCAGCACCTGGCCGGCATCGACCCGGTCGCCTTCCTCGGCCAGCACGCGCTCGACAATGCCCCCCACCTGGGCCACCACATCGGTGCGGCGGTCCGCTTCCAGCGTGGCAATGCCCCGATAGCGGGCGCTGATGTCACGCTGTTCCACCTGGGCGGCTTCCACCGGAATGGCCGCCGGTTTTTTCTTCTCTTTGCCTGATTCACCTTTTTCGCTGCCGCTGCAGCCGGACAGCAATGCGGCCAATGCCAGGGCCACGATAAATGTTTGGTTTGATTTCATGCAAATGATCCTTGCCGACTTAAACTTATCACAATCATTTTCAGCTACAGGATGACCCTTTGACAGTGCCAAAGGGCACGCGCACAGAACATGACTTCCGGCCTGTACAATGGGCACCCGTCACATGCCTCCGCATTAGTTTATTCTAATATACTGAAAAGACTACGCTTTTCCTCCTTGTTACGGCTATAATCCTGCGCTGGATAACGGGACCGGTCCAACCGGAAACAACCATGTATATGAGGGGAGCGTTGATGAAACAAGCACTACAATACGCAATTGTGGCCCTGTTGCTGGGCCTGGGGGGGAGCACCCTGGCTGCGAATATTGAAGCCGGCAAAGCCAAGGGCAATACCTGTCTGGGTTGCCATGGCATCGCCAACTATCACAGTACCTACCCCAGCTATCGGGTACCCAAGCTGGCCGGGCAGAATGCGGACTATATCGTGGCTGCGCTCAAAGGCTACAAAAGCGGTGAACGGCAACATGCCACCATGAGCCCGCAAGCCAAGAGCCTGAGCGAGCAGGACATGCAGGACATTGCCGCCTGGTTCAGCCAGATGGAGGTGAAATAATGAACAAGCTGATACTGGCCACACTGGCCCTGACGGTTTCCACTGTAGCTTTTGCCGGCAAGCCGGATGCCGCCGCCGGTGGCGCCAAGGCCGAACAGGTTTGCGCCTCCTGCCATTCCAAGACCGGTGACAAGCCGGTAATGCCCGCCTACCCCAAGCTGGCCGGGCAGTATGCCGACTATCTGGAGAAGGCTCTGCACGACTACAAGTCGGGCAAGCGCAAGAACCCCATCATGGCCGGCATGGCCGCGGGCCTGAGTGATGAGGATATCCGCAATGTGGCAGCCTGGTATGCCTCGCAGACCCCTTCGGTGGGTATTCTGCACAAGTAGGCCACCGGCCATGCACAGGCACAAAACCCCAGCCGATCCGGTTGGGGTTTTTTTTGGCTAGCGGCCGGGAAACCCCTTGTCCGGATTGTTCGCTGACCGGCCCGGTATCTGCAACAGGCTTGCCTGAACCGAAGCAGGTACCGCATCACGGATCGAATCTCCGGCCTGCAGGCGCTGGCGCAGTGCCGTGGCCGACAGCGGGTTCAGCGGGTTGTTCAGGTGGGTGATCAGGCCGGCTTCGGTCTGCAGGAATCGCTCTGGAGCATCGGCTTCGTCCACAGCGGCAAAACCGGACACGCTGGTGATGACCGCCTCGCCGGGCCGGCGCAACACCGCCAGGTGGCACAGACGGGGCAGTTGTTCATGCCGGTGCCAGCGGTGCAGACCGGCCAGGGCATCGGCACCCAGCACCAGCACACGGGCATGGTTGGGATAACGGCGGTGAAAATCGGCCAGGGTATCCACCATGTAGGAGGGGCCGGGCCGCTGCAGTTCACAGTCATCAGCCAGCAGTCCGGGCTCATCGGCCACGGCCAGCCGCACCAGCTGCAGGCGCTGCCGCGCGTTCAGCCAGGGTGGCGCGCGATGGGGCGGGTCGGCGGCCACCACCAGATGCACCGGTTGCAGTTGCAGATGATCACGCACATAGCGGGCGGCGGCCAGATGGGCGTTGTGAATGGGGTCGAAGGTGCCACCATAGATGCCAACGGCACCGGCCAGTTCGGCACGCATCAGGCCGGCTCGAGTTTCGGCCTTTTGGGCACGGGTTGATTGGCCAGGGCCAGCACCAGCCGTTCCAGTTCCAGCCAGCCGTCACCGGCCTGACGACCCTTGAGGATACGCTCGCAGGCCAGGCTTTCCTGCAACAGGGCAAACCAGCGGCCGGGCTTGCGCGATCGTGCCAACCGCTCCAGCGGTGCCTGCTGGCTGCGCCAGATGCGGTGCTTGTCGAAGACCTGCTGGCGCGCGGCGGTATCGCCACCGGCCAGGGCCAGGTCGGCCAGAATCTGGATGCGCTGGTTGACCGCCCAGTGCACCCGGTGCGGGGCCAACCCTTCCGCGCGGATGTGGGCCAGGATTTCCACCGCGCGGCGGGCCTGGCCCTGCATGGCCACTTCCACCAGCCGGAAGGCATCGAAACGGGCCGAATCAGCCACCCGTTCGTCGATTTGATGGCTGTAGAGCGGCCCTTCCCCCAGCAGCAGGTGCAGCTTGCGGATTTCCTGATCACAGGCCAGCAGGTTGCCCTCGGTGCGCATGGCCAGGGCTTCCACCGCCGCCGCTTCCGGCTGCAGGCCCAGGGTACGCATGCGCTGTTCCACCCAGGAGAGGAATTCCCGGGGCTTGAGTGGCCAGAGTACCAGCGACCGGGCCTGTTTCTGCAGCAGCTTGACCCATTTGAGCTTGCGGACGGCCGGTTCCCAGTTGCTGCTGCGCACCAGCAGCAGGGTGTCTTCACCCGCCTGTTGCAGCAGGCTTTCCAGCACGCGGGTGCCGGCATCGCCGGGCCGGCCGGTGGGGATGCGCAGGTCGATGATCTTGCGGCTGGCAAACAGGCTCATGCTGGCACCGGACTGCTCCAGCGCCGCCCAGTCGAAGCCCGGCTCGACGGTGTGTATTTCCCGTTCCAGGTAGCCGGCCTGGCGGGCCTGTCGCAGCACCTGGTCGCAGGCTTCCTGCAACAGCAATGGGTCTTCCGAAACCATGAACCAGGCAGCCGGCAGGGGGTTCTGCTCCAGGGCGCGCTGCAGTTCAGCCGTGCTTTTCAGTAGCATGGCCCGGCTCCGGCTGGGTGTTTTCCGGTGGTGGCAGGTAGATCAGGGCTTCCAGCACGCGGCTGGCGGCATCGCGGATCATTTCCTCGCGCATCAGCCGTTCCTGGCGGAACTTGCCCAGGATCTGGTCGTCATCGAAATTGAAGGCCCGCTCCAGGCGGATTTCCCGCTCGGGCCAGTGCCGGCCCGGCGCGCGCAACTGGAAGCGCACCCGGTAGACCAGCAGAAATTCACTGACCCGGCCCCGGCTGTCCAGTGAGAGCACCTTGCGCTGGAAGCCGGCTTTCAGCACATGCAGCCGAGGGGCCTGTTCGCCGCCGTTCAGACGCACGCCGGCCATGTTCAGCTGACGGGCCAGTGCCGCGCCCAGCGGGGTGTCGGGGTTTTCCAGCCGCAACTCAGGATAGTGGCTGCTCAGGGCCTGGGCACCGCGCAGATGGTAGCCCGCGCAGCCTGGCAGCAGCATCAGGCTCAGCAGAAGCCCGGCCAGCCGGCTGCCGAGCCCGGCGTTCATCCGGATACCACCAGGTTGACCAGTTTCCCGGGCACCAGAATCTCCTTGCGCAGGGTCTTGCCTTCCAGAAAGCGGGCCACATTCCCGTCGGCCCGGGCGGCGGCCAGAATGCTGTCCTTGTCGGCATCGGCCGGCACGGTGATCTTGCCGCGCAGCTTGCCATTGACCTGCACCACCAGGGTCAGTTCGTCCTGCTCCAGGGCGGATTCGTCCACCCGCGGCCAGGGATGATCACTCAGTTCGCCCGTCTGCCCCAGCGCTTCCCAGAGCCGCTGGGTGATGTGCGGCACCACCGGCGAGAGCATGGGCACCACCGCCAGCCAGATTTCCTGTTCCAGTGCCCGGCCCTGCGGGCTGTCGTCCCGCTGCTTGCCCAGTTCATTGAGCAGTTCACGGATGGCGGCCAGGGCGGTGTTGAAAGTCTGCCGCCGGCCCATGTCGTCGGTGACCTTGGCAATGGTCTGGTGCAGCTTGCGCCGCAGGGCCTTCTGCCCGCTGTTCAGTGCCGCCACATCCAGTGCCGGCGGGGTTTCGCCGGCAATGAAATCCTGTACCTGCTTCCACAGGCGGTTAAGAAAGCGCCAGGCCCCTTCCAGGCCGGCATCCGACCATTCCAGCGACTGGTCCGGGGCCACATCCGACAGGCTGAACAGGCGCACGGTATCGGCGCCGTAACGGTCGATCATCTCCTGCGGGTTGACGCCGTTGTTCTTGGACTTGGACATCTTCTCCACGCCACCCATGATGACCGGCTGGCCGTCTTCCTTGTGGACGGCGCGCACCACCTGGCCCTTTTCATCCCGTTCGATGTCGATTTCCGCCGGGTTGAACCAGAGCTTGCGCCCGTCCTCTTCCCGGTACCAGGTTTCGGCCACCACCATGCCCTGGGTGAGCAGGCGGGTGAAGGGTTCGTCGCTGTCGACCAGCCCCTCGTCCCGCATCAGCTTGTGGTAGAAGCGGGCGTAGAGCAGGTGGAGAATGGCGTGCTCGATACCGCCCACATACTGGTCCACCGGCAGCCAGTAATTGGCCCGTTCGTCCAGCATGGCCTGGTCGTTGTCGGCACAGGTGTAACGGGCATAGTACCAAGACGATTCCATGAAGGTATCGAAGGTATCGGTTTCCCGTTCCGCCGGGCCACCGCATTGCGGGCAGTCACAGTTTTTCCATGCGTCCATTTTCGCCAGGGGCGAACCGGCGCCTTCGGGCACCACATCTTCCGGCAACACCACCGGCAGTTGCTCCTCGGGCACGGGCACATCGCCACATTGCGGGCAGCGCACCATGGGAATGGGGCAACCCCAGTAACGCTGGCGGGAAACCCCCCAGTCTCGCAGGCGGTAGTTGACTGTCTTGCGGCCAATGCCTTCCTGCTCGAAGCGTTGGGCCAGGTAGTCCATGGCCTGCTGGAAATCCATGCCGTCCATGGGGCCGGAGTTCACCAGCCGGCCCCGCTCGGTATAGGCCTGTTCGCTGACATCCGCGGCCTGGCCGCTTTCGTCGGCAATCACCGGGCGGATGGGCAAGCCGTACTGTCGGGCAAATTCCCAGTCGCGCTGGTCGTGGGCCGGTACCGCCATCACCGCGCCGGTGCCGTAACCCATGAGCACGAAATTGGCCACCCATACCGGTACTTTTTCTCCGGAGATGGGGTGAATGGCGTCCATGCCCAGGGGCATGCCCTTTTTCTCCATGGTCTCCAGCTCGGCCTCGGAAGTGCCGCCCTGCTGGCATTGCTGAATGAAGGCGGCGATCTCCGGGTTGCGCGCCGCGGCCTGGCGGGCCAGCGGATGTTCGGCGGCCACGGCCATGTAGGTCACGCCCATCAGGGTATCCGGCCGGGTGGTGTAGACCTCCACCCGCTGGTCACTGCCAGCCAGGGCGAAGCTGAACTGCAGGCCCTCGGAGCGGCCAATCCAGTTGCGCTGCATGGTCTTGACCGCTTCCGGCCAGCCTTCCAGCTGGTCCAGCCCCTGCAACAGTTCCTCGGCATAGGCGGTGATCCTGAAAAACCACTGGGGAATCTCGCGCCGCTCCACCAGCGCGCCGGAACGCCAGCCGCGCCCGTCGATGACCTGTTCATTGGCCAGCACCGTCTGGTCCACCGGGTCCCAGTTCACCACCGCGTTCTTGCGGTAGACCAGGCCTTTCCTGAACAGGCGCACGAACAGCTGCTGTTCCCAGCGGTAGTACTCGGGGCGGCAGGTGGCCACCTCCCGGCTCCAGTCATAGGCGAAACCCAGCCGCTTGAGCTGGGCGCGCATCTGCTCGATGTTGCGGTAGGTCCACTCCGCCGGCGGCACACCGTTCTTGATGGCCGCGTTCTCCGCCGGCAGGCCGAAGGCATCCCAGCCCATGGGCTGCAACACGTTCTTGCCCTGCATGCGCTGGAAGCGGGCGATCACATCGCCAATGCTGTAGTTACGCACATGGCCCATGTGCAGCTGGCCACTGGGATAGGGCAACATGCTCAGGCAGTAGAATTTCTCCCGCCCGTCTTCCTTCACCTGGAAGGTGCCCTGCTTTTCCCAGTGCTGCTGAATGGCCTGCTCGATGGCCTGCGGCTGGTATTTCTCTTGCATGGGTTGTCCTGTCTTGCGGCACTCAGGCCTGGTTGAAACGCTCCACGGCGGCGGAAACCATGCGGCGGGCCTCATCAGCCCCGTGCCAGCCTTCCACCTTCACCCACTTGCCTGCTTCCAGATCCTTGTAGTGCTCGAAGAAATGGGCGATCTGCTCAAGCAGTTGTTCGGGCAGGTCTTCCGGCTGCTGCACATGCGCGTACAGGGGGGTGATCTTGTCCACCGGCACGGCGATGACCTTCTCATCCTCACCCTTCTCATCGGCCATCTTCAGCACACCGATGGGGCGGCAGCGAATCACGCAACCGGGCTGCAGCGGGATGGGCGTGGGCACCAGTACATCCACCGGGTCGCCATCATCGGAAAGCGTGTTGGGAATATAGCCATAATTGCAGGGATAGTGCATGGCCGTGGCCATGAAACGATCGACGAACAACGCACCGGTGGCCTTGTCCACCTCGTACTTGATGGGGTCGGCGTGGGCGGGGATTTCAATGATGACATTGGCCACCTCCGGCAAATCCGGGCCGGCGGGTACGGTTTTCAAACCCATGGGTAATCACTCCAGAATGTAAAAGGAAACTTCGGGCGCATTGTATCCCGAAGCCTGCGGCAACAAAACCCGCGTGGGGCATGAGCGACATGTCACATTTGCGCATCCGCTCACAATACACGGGAGCCACCGCGCCTACAGTAGCGGCAAAAACCACGATTCAGGGGGGAATCACATGCGCTGGATGCTGTTGGCTCTTTGGTGCTGTTCTCTTGCACAGGCACAGAACAATGCCTTTCGCTTTATCGTCTTCGGTGATTTCAACGGCGGCGGCTGTGCCCGCAATGCGCGGGTGCAGCAGGTGATCAACCAGGCGACCAGCGAGGTGGATATCGCCTTTTATGTTTCCACCGGCGATCTGATCGACGGCTACCGGGAAAACGGGCAGATCACCAGTTGTTTCGCCACCGATCCGGCCAGCATCGACCCCGGCAGCAGTTGCGCCAGCGCGCCCAATGGCAATATCAAAGCCATGCTGTCTCCCATTCTGGACCGTACGCCGGTGATGGGCCTGGGTGCCAGCTTCTACCCGGCGCTGGGCAATCATGACGACAACTGGGGCAGCAACTGGTACCCGGATTTGTGTGGAGATGGGATCTGTGACCTGTACGACCAGGATGGCGGCACGCCCGAATTCACCCTGCTCAATCGCTATATCACCGACCATTCCCCCGGCGCGGTCTGCTCGCTGGACCCCAATACCAGCGATTATCCGGATTATTTCTACTATCGTTTCAGTTACGGCAACAGCCTGTTCATCATGCTGCGGCTGAACAACGATTACGGCAACATGCTCTCCTGCAACAACCTGCCGGCCAGCCATGGCAGTTGCGCCGAATACTGCAGCGACCCGGCCCTGTTCAACGACCCCGGCCGCAACAACAACTGCTACAGCGTGCACCAGTACGACTGGCTGCGCGAGCAACTGGCGCAGGCCCAGGGGCAGTATGAACATATCTTTGTTTTCGGCCACGCGCCCCTGCTGGGCACCGGTGACAACCACGGTCCCACCTCGGAAGCACCACAACTGCGCGCCCTGCTGGAACAATACAATGTGGACCTGTACATCAACGGCCACAATCACGCCTATGAGCGCAGCCATCCGGTGAAAGGCAACCAGGTGGATGCCCGGGGCACGGTGTATCTCACCGTGGGCGTGGCCGGCGCGCTCACCGACGGCAATAGCGCCGACCAGTGGTTCGATGCCGCAAGCTACCACAACTGGGCCAGCTACGGCGAGCAGGAGAAAATGAGCACCTACACCGTCATCACCGTCAATGGCCCCGCCGTCAGCCTGGAAACCAAAAGCCTGGGCCTGAACTGGCAGGTGGTGGACAGCGCCCGGTACAGCCAGCTCGGTGGTGGCAGCGAAAGCGCCTTTGCCGATGGCTTTGAAGGCCAGGCCAGCACACCGGGTGGCAGTGTACCCAACATTGCCGGCTGCCCGCTGTTCCCCGCGGATGATCTGTGGAATACGCCTATCGACCAGGCCCCACTGCATCCGGATTCCGATGCCTATATCGCCAGTATCGGCGCCAGCACCCCGCTGCACCCGGATTTCGGCACCCAATGGGCGGGGCAGGATATCGGCATTCCCTACAACATCGTGCCCCAGGGGCAGGCCCGGGTGCCGGTACAGTTCACCTACTGGGACGAGAGTGACCTGGAGGCCGACCGGTGCAATACCGGTGGCGCGCAGGATGTGGGCTGCTACCCCATTCCTGACAACCCGGCCATCGAAGGGGCGCCGGTGGACAGCGGCGACCGCCATGTGCTGGTGCTGGAACAGGGCAGCTGCAAGCTCTATGAAACCTTTGCCACCACCAGCGCTTCCGGCAGCTGGCAGGCCGGTTCCGGTGCCATCTGGGACTTGTCGCAAAAGCAGAACCGCCCGCCAGGCTGGACCTCGGCGGATGCCTCCGGCCTGGCCATTTTGCCGGGGCTGGTACGCTACGAGGAAGTGATGATCACCGGCCAGGTCAACCACGCCCTGCGCTTTACCCTGGGCAATATCCGCCGCGCCTACATCCCGCCGGCTACCCATTCCGACGGCCAGGGCGGTTGCAGCACGGCACTGCCGGCCATGGGCCAGCGTTTTCGCCTGAAGGCCGGCTACGACATTTCCGGCTTCAGCCCGCCCATTCAGGCCATATTGCGGGCGATGAAAAAATACGGCATCGTGCTGGCGGATACCGGCAGCAATATGTTCATCACCGGCGAACACCATGACAACTGGGATGACGACCTGCTGCGGGAGCTGAAACAACTGACCGCCGGTGATTTCGAAGCGGTCTATCATGGGGATGCGGTGGTGTATGGGAGTTGCCCGTAACGGCTTCGGGCCCGACTACCAACGCCCCTCCAGCCACAGGCCCAGATTGCGGCCCGGCGCGTCGATGCCGGAGCCGTGCTCGCGGTAGCGGGCATCCAGCAGGTTTTCCAGCCGCAGGCTCCAGCGCCAGTGTGGCCCCCACTGGCCCGAGAGCGCGGCATTGAAGGTGATCCAGCCCGGCGTGCCCTCCGGGTGCATGCGCGGGTCGCGCACATCCCGAGGGCTTAAGCGGTTCTGCCGGGCCGCCCAGCGCGTCCACAGGCGTAATTCCCATTGCCACAGGGGCCGTTCCAGTGCCAGCATGCCGTTGAGCGGCGGGATACGGTCTGCCGGGCGGGTTCCGTCCTCCGTCAGGCTTTCTCCCCAAACCCAGTTGAGGCTGGCCTGCCAGCGGTTCAGGCCCTGTTGCCAGTGCCAGCCGGCTTCCAGCCCGTGCAGGTTTTCCCGCCCCAGGTTGCGGTTCTGCACGATGACGCGACCGGTATCGGTCTGTTCACCAGTGGGCACGGCAGCGATCCGGTCCCGGTAGCGGGATGCCCACAGATACAGCTCGGCAAAATGGGCCCGGCCCTGCCACTTGAAGCCGGTATCCAGGCTGTAGACCGTTTCCGGCCCCAGCTCCGGGTTGGCGATGTTGAAGCGGTTACCGGGCCGTGGCCCCAGGGCCGCCAGGTCGTAGACATTGGGCGGGCGGAAACCCTTGCTGAAGGTGCTCACCCACTGCAGGGCCGGGCCCAGCTCGCGCCGCAGGCTGAGGCTGCCGGAAGTATCGGCGGGCTGGAGGCTGAGCATGGCATCCGGCGTGGCCTGTGGCAGGGTGATGTGATACCGGCTGTAGCGCAGGCCCGCGCCCCAGTGCCAGCCGCCACTGCCGCCATCCAGTTCCGCGTAGACGGCATCGCTGTTCATTTCCGCGCCATCGGGAAAACGGCTGCGGCGGATTTCCCGCAGGCCGGAGTCCCGCCGCAGGCGGTAACGTTCGCTGGCCACGCGGTCCCGCCACAGTTCCAGCCCGTACACCAACCGCTGACGGCCCAGCCAGGCATCCAGCTGGGCGGTGAAACCGGCCAGGTCACTGCGGTTGAACTCGCGGTTTTCCCAGGGGGAACCGGTATCCTGCGTGCGGCGGCTGTCTTCGATCCGCTGCCAGGCCAGGTGGACATCCACCCGCCGGGCCCAGGGTCGATCCGTACGGTTCTGCCAGCGCAGATGGGCAAAATCCCGCTGGTTGGGCTCGAAACGAAACAGGCTGGAGGCCGGCTCGCTCTGGCCGTAACCGGCCACCAGCTCGTCCAGCCGTGGGGTGGCCGGCTGGCGCAGGTGTTGCACATTGAACATCCATTCGCTGTTGCCGCCATTGCGATAGCGCAGCTTGTAGAAAGCCGACTGGCTGCGGTAACCGGCCATGTCCAGCCGCTGGCCACCGGTTTGCAGCGGGCCGGTCTGCTGGCCGTCGATCAACAGCAGGCTGGCCCAGCGTGCCCCGCCCTGGCTGTGTTCCACACCCAACTGGCGCAGTTGCTGGGCCGAGTCCGCCGCCAGTTGCACGGCCACTTCCGCCGGCTGGTTCCAGGCCGGCTGGCGGGTGATGACCTGTACCACCCCACCCATGGCATCGCCGCCATGCAACACCGAGGCCGGGCCGCGTACCACTTCCACATGCTCGGCCCACTGCGGATTCACCAGCGCCAGATACTGGTTGGGCGCGGCGCGAAAGAAGGCATTGTTCAGGCGCATGCCATCCACCAGGTTCAGCACCTGCGAGCCCTTGAGCCCGCGCACGATCACCGTGGCCTGCCCCGGCGTGGTCTGTTGCACGAACACACCGGTTTGGCCGCGCAGGTAATCGGGCAGCAGCAGGCGGGCCGGAGCTGTGGCCGGGTCCATGTCCACCACGGTCACCGCCGCCGCGGTATCGGCCACGGAGACGGCGCTGCGTTCGGCAGTGACCTGCAACGGCACCAGTTCGGTCTGGGCCTGCGCCCACGCAGTGAACAAGCACAAAAGGAACACGAGCCGCAAAATCACCTCCAATAGCACATGAATGTCAGCGGGCCGGCCACTCTACCGGCATCGTGTTGCCGAGGCAAACTTGCAATTCGACCTTGCAGGCCGCATCTTGTTCACCCGATTGTTCATTTTTCAGGAGGAATGCCATGGCCATCTTCAAACAGTATTTCGAGCCGGAAAGCTCAACCTATACCTATCTGCTGGCCGACAGCGATACCCGCGAGGCCGTGTTGATCGATACCGTGGACAGCGAGAAGGATTTCTACCTGGCCGAGCTGGAACGGCTGGGCCTGAAGCTGCGCTGGATTCTGGAAACCCATGTGCACGCCGACCACATCACCGCCGCCGGCCAGCTGCGTGACGCCACCGGCGCCACCACCGCCGTGGGCCGGGCCTGTGGCGCCGAATGCGCCAATGTGCAACTGGAAGACGGCCAGACCCTGGTCTTCGGCAACGAGGTGATCCGGGTGATCAACACCCCCGGCCATACCCCGGGCAGTGTCTCCTACCACTGGCGCGACCGGGTATTCACCGGAGACGCGCTGCTGATCAGCGGTTGCGGCCGTACCGATTTCCAGGGCGGCAATCCGAAGGATCTCTACCACAGCATCACCGAACGGCTGTTCGTGCTGCCGGATGAAACCCTGGTCTACCCCGGCCACGATTACAAGGGCCGTACCGTCAGCAGCATAGGTGAGGAAAAGCGCACCAACCCGCGCCTGGCCGGCAAGAGCGAGGCGGAGTTTGTGGAGATCATGAACAACCTGAACCTGGCCCGGCCGAAGAAGATTGATGAGGCGGTGCCGGCGAACAAGGTGTGTGGGTTGGAGACACACGCAGCCTGATTTTGGGCGGCTTGTTTCGCGAATCTCTGCGTTACTGCCGCTTCACTCGCCGGTCACATACTGGATGTATGCTCCCGGCTCCTTCAACGGCAGTGCCTTGATCTTCACGAAACCGCTCGCCCAAAATCTGTGCTTGTAGATGGATTACTGGGCGGCTTTTTGGGGCGG
>JALWTZ010000223.1 GCA_026993285.1 Lysobacterales bacterium
TTTCCAGCCAGCGGCGGGCTTTTTTCATGGTGTCACAGTTGGGAATGCCATAGAGCTCGATCATCCGTCCAAATTCCGCAGCAGTTCATTGATACTCACCTTGGAGCGGGTTTTTTCGTCCACTTTTTTCACGATCACCGCGCAGTAGAGGCTGTAGCTCCCATCGCTGGAAGGCAGGTTGCCGGAGACCACCACCGAGCCGGCGGGCACGCGGCCGTAATGGATCTCGCCGGTGGCGCGGTCATAGATGCGCGTGCTCTGGCCCAGATACACGCCCATGGAAATCACCGAGCCGCGCTCGACGATCACCCCTTCCACCACTTCCGAACGGGCGCCGATGAAGCAGTCGTCCTCGATGATGGTGGGCGCGGCCTGCAGGGGTTCCAGCACGCCGCCGATGCCCACGCCGCCGGAAAGATGCACATTCTTGCCGATCTGGGCGCAGGAACCGACCGTGGCCCAGGTATCCACCATGGTGCCCGAATCCACATAGGCACCGATATTTACATAGGAAGGCATGAGCACGGTATTGGCGGCCACATGCGCGCCCCGCCGCACCGTGGCCGGTGGCACCACCCGCGCGCCGGACTGTTCCAGGCTGTGGTCGTCCGGGTCGGACCAGCGCACCGGTACCTTGTCGAAATAATGGGTATGACCACCGGGCATGCGCCGGTTTTCCGCCAGGCGAAAATAGAGCAGCACGGCCTTTTTCAGCCACTGGTTCACCTGCCAGCCGTCACCGGCGGGTTCGGCCACCCGCGCCGTGCCGGCCTCCAGTGTATCCAGCACGGCATTCACCGGTGCCTTCAGGTCTTCCAGGTCAGCCTTGCTCAGGCTGTCACGCTTGTCAAAGGCGTCTTCTATCAGGCTTTGGTACTGGTTCATGGGGTTCTCCACAATGGTTTTTCGCCAGTGTGCCGGGAGGTTCAGGTTCAGGCAATCTCCCATCCGCACAGGCCCGTGCGCACATAGCCGTGCATGGGGCCATTCTGCGGCATGCCTACAGTCTTTCGATATTGTGCTGTGGTGTGCGTGCATCCATGACGGAATCGCCTTCATAGTCCAGCCGTTCGTGCAGCAGCTCTTCCAGCGCTTCCTGTTCGACCTCGTTCAGGGGCTCTCCGGCATGGTTTTGCAGGAGGAAATAGTCCTCCACCCGGTCTCCGAAGGTGGTGATCTTGGCATCGAGCACGCGCATGCCCGCATCGTGAAAGGCCTGGGCCACCTGGGACAGCAACCGGGGCCGGTCAGAAAGCACCAGTTCCAGCAAGGTGGCATGTTCCGCTTCCGGATAGAATCGGGCCAGGATGCGGGTACCGAACTGCTTGTGCTTGCGGGTCAGTGCACTGCTTTGTACCGGTGGTACAGCCTCACCCTGCTCCAGCGCCTGTCGGATCACCTTGCGGATCTGTTGCAGGCGTGGCGCATCCGCAGGCATGGGGTCCAGCACCACAAACATGTCCAGTACACGGCCGTTGGCCAGGGGCTGAAGGCGGGCATGCACCACATGCAGTCGCAGCTTGTCCAGCGCGGCCATGATGCCAACAAACAGCCCCTTGCGGTCTTCTTCCACCACGACAATTTCGGTCGTGGCACGCTTTTCCACATAACGGACGGCAACAATGTTGTCATCCGGCTGTGCCATCAGCAGGCGGGTATGCCATTCCGCCTGGTCCACACTGAAACGGATAAAGGCCGATTCCGGATAAAGCTTCCAGGCCTGTTCCAGGGCCTGTTCGTCCAGCGGGCCTTCTTCTCGCAGATCCCGCCGAATGAGGGAGCGTGCGGTTTCGATCCGTTCCTCCCGGTTCAGCGGATTTTCCAGCCCCCGCAACAGCGCCCGGCGTGTCGAGGCATACAGGTCTCGCAGCAGGCTGGCTCGCCAGGAGTTCCACAGGTCGGGATTGGTACCCCAGATATCGGCCACGGTGAGCACAAACAGGTAATTGAGGTGGTGCATGTCACCCACGCGGTGGGCAAAGCGGTGAATGACTTCCGGATCGGAGATGTCCTCCCGTTGTGCCGTTACCGAGAACAGCAGATGATTCCTGACCAGCCAGGCGACCAGTTTGCCGTCCACATCCGTCATGCCGGCCCTGCGTGCATAGGCCAGTGCAATCTCGGCACCCAGTTCGGAGTGGTCCCCGCCCCGCCCCTTGGCGATATCGTGAAACAGACCCGCCAGATATAAAAGTTCAGGACGGTTGAGCTGTTCCACCACCTGGGATGCGTAGGGAAACTGTTCCCGGTATTTTTGCAGGCTGAAACGGCGCATGTTGCGGATGACGAACAGGGTATGCTGGTCCACCGTGTAAATATGGAACAGGTCATATTGCATGCGCCCGACAATATGGCCGAATTCTTCCAGGTAGGCCGCCAGCACACCGAACTGGTTCATGTTCTGCAACTGGGTGAATACCCCCTCTTTCTGCCGCAGGATACGCATGAACATTTCATGGGAACGCGGGTCCTTGCGCAGGCGTGTCTGCCGGGTTTTCAAGGCCTGGTACATCAGCCGCTGGGTATTGGCACGCAAGCCTTTCAGACTACCTTCCCTTTGCAGCACCAGAAACATTTCCAGAATACGGAAAGGCTCTTTCTCGAACAGTTCCTCGTTACGCAACTGCAAATAGCCGGCATAGCTGGAGTAGTGTTCGTCCAGTACCTTTTCACGGGTCAGCAGGCCATCGCCTTCGATCACTTCCTCGAAATGTTGCAGCAGCAAATCACAGATCCGGCGAATATGGGTCACGGCACGAAAATAGCTTTGCATGAACTGTTCCACGGCCAGGTTGTATTCACCCTGGTCGCTGTAGCCGAATTCCTGTGCCAGTTGCCGCTGTGCGTCAAAGGAAATGCGGTCATCCCGGCGGCCTGCCAGCTTGTGCAGGTGATAACGGATTTCCCACAGCTTGTTGCGCCCGGCCTTGAGCGAGGCGATCTCCTCACGGGTGAGAATGCCCTCTTCCACCAGCGTGTCGAGCTTTTCCACCCCGTAGTGACGGCGGGCAATCCAGCCCACCAGCTGGATGTCTCGCAAACCACCGGGCCCTTCCTTGAGATTGGGCTCCAGGGCATAGGCCGTGTCATCGAAGCGCTCATAGCGCTTGGCCCGTTCCTCCATCTTGGCACGGTAAAAGGCTTTCGACTTCCAGATGCGTGCCGGGGAAATGCGCCGGTTCATGTCCTCCAGGAGAGATTTTTCTCCGGCCAGATAACGGGATTCCATCAGGTTGGTCATCACCGTCACATCGGCTTTGGCCTCTTTCTGGCAGTCTGCGGGCGTGCGCACGCTGTGCCCCACTTCCAGACCGATATCCCAGAGAAAGGTGATGAACTGGCGAATGCGCTCCACATCCTCATCATCCGGCGGCTGCCGGACCAGCAAGAGAATGTCGATATCGGAGAACGGGTGCAGTTCTCCACGGCCATAGCCACCTACGGCCACCAGTGCCGCAGGCACTTTCAGTGGCCAGCCGTGCTGCCAGATGCCACACAGCAGCTGGTCCACCAGCCGGGCACGCATGCGTACCATCTGCCAGACTTCAGCACCACCCCGGTAATGCTGGTCCATCTGTTCAATGGCCGTGGCCCGCCAGGCCTTGATGGCCTGTACGGACAGCGGCTGCTGCTGCCAGCATTGCTGCAGGCGGGCCTGCAGCTCATCCGCGATCTTCTTTTCCATCGGTATGGCTTTGCTCGCAAAAACAACTTTGGGTTACAACACGATTCCGGCCTGCTGCCTTGCCCTGATACAGGGCCTGGTCCACCGCGTGGTAAGCTGCCTGAAAGTCATCACAATCCGGCCGTATGGCGGTCACGCCCAGGGTTACGGTAACCGGAATTTTCTGATGACCGGCCCGATAGGGCTTGGCGGACAGATGTTGCCGTAGCCGTTCGGCAGCACGGCTGGCCGTAGCCAGATCAGTATCCGGCATCATGATGATGAATTCTTCCCCGCCCCAACGGGCCAGCACATCCACTTCACGCAGTACATTACGCATGCGCGCAGCCACCCCCTGAAGAATCATGTCTCCAGCGACATGACCGAACTGGTCATTGACCTGCTTGAAATGGTCCAGATCCAGCAGTACCAGGCCCGCACTGTGGCCCGTTCGTTGCATGCGCTTTATCTCCTGCTGGATTTTTTCCATGAAGGCCCGCCGGTTGTACAAATGGGTCAACGGATCAATGCGGGCCTGTTCCTGCAGTACACGACGAATGGCTTCCAGTTCGGCATTCTTGGCCTCGATCACGGCATTGAGGCGGATTTTTTGCCGAAGCATCCATGCCAGAACCAGTACCAGCAGGGCAAAGAAAATCAATGCAAAAAGCAACAACTGCTGTTGGCGAACTTCCTGCCGGTTTTCCTTCTCCAGCAGGGTTTGATTGAGTTCCAGGGCCTTCAGCTTGCGCTGCTGATCCTCCCACTCGAAACGGGTCTGCAGACTGAGCAGGGTATTCTCCTTCTGTTTCTCCAGCCAGCGATTGCTCAGATCCAGTTCCTTGCGCAAATGGCGGTAGGCTACCGGCCAGTTTTCCCTTTCGGCTTCCAGTGTGGCCAGCCGGTCCAGCAGCTGAATCTGGTCTTCGATTCGGCCGGATGTTTTCGCAATCTGCTCGGCCTGCAACAGTGCGGCAATGGCTGCGTCCGTCTGCTCTCTCAACAGGGCGAGATCGGCGCGCATTTGCAGAATCTCGATTTCCTTGCGCTTGTTCGCCAAAATTCGGCTTAGTGCCCAGGCGCGATCCAGATACTGTTCCGCCTCCTGCAGCTTTCCCTGCTGCAGAGCCCAGTAGGCCCGGCTGACTGCAAGAGTTTGCCTGGCACGGGTATCTCCAGTCTCTTCCGCCAACCGTTCCGCTTTTTCATAGTACTGCCCAGCCGTATCGAAACGCTGATTTCCGGTTTCCAGATCACCCAGATTGCCAAGAATGACAACCTGCATGAGTTTGCTGTCTATCCGCAGTGCGGTTTGCAAGGCGGTTCGCATCCACTGGGCCGCCTTGTCCAGCTCGCCACGGGACTGATAGATCAGGGCAATATTATTCAGGGTTTTTGCCACCCCGACCTCGTCCTGCAACCGCTCACGGATCTTCAGTGTGCGCGTCCAGAAATCCATGGCATTTCCATAGTCCCTGAGGCTCCAGTACACACCGGCAAGGTTGTTGTACAAGGATGCCAAACGCTGCTGATCACCGAATTGGGTAGCAATTTCAATACCCTTTTCTGCCGCGGCAATCGCGGTTTCGTACTGGGACATCAAACGGGCTGCCCAGGCCTTGTCGGCCAGCAAATCCAGCAGCAGGGCGGTCTCTTGTTCTTCTTCGGCCTTCTCGATCAGGTGGTCGATTTCCTGCAGGACCTGCCCCGGCTCGCGATTGATCCGCTGATGGATTTCCCGGGCCTGTTCTTTCCAGTCCACCGCCTCGGCAGCCGGCAGTGGCATGGCCAGCATCAGCAGGCACAGCATCACCAGACAGCGCACTGCCTGGGAAAGGGAAAGCTGTGCCGTTCGCATCATGGTGTCCGACCTGGCCCGAAAGCTGCATTATAGGCGATAACGGATCCCTCCATGTTCCACGGCAGCGGCTTTAGCAATCTGCAACACTTCCGCCCCTTCTTGCTGCACACGCCAGTGAACTTCCAGATCATGAAGCCGCATGCGAAAGATCTTTTCACCATACTGGCCACGATACCAGGCCGGACGCGGGTCCTGCTCCAGTACCTGTACGATCAGTTGCCGCAATTGAGGATGCTCCTCTTCCAACTGCGCGAGTGCCTGTCTGGCCTGCTCGGAGAAGAGAATATTCTGTGACAGGCGGGGTTTTTCATCCGCGAAACCGCCACGGGCGCCTGGCTGGGCATCGGCGTAGGGTACATAGGGCTTGATATCCACCACCGGCGTGCCGTGGAGCAGATCCATGCCTGCCATCAACACACGCAGCTCGCCATCACGCTGCTCCAGCCCGCGGAAGGCCACCACGGACAGGCCCAGGCCATTGGGCCGGTAGGGGCTGCGGCTGGCAAAGACGCCCACCTTTTCCCGCCCACCCAGCCGGGGTGGGCGTACCAG
>JALWTZ010000224.1 GCA_026993285.1 Lysobacterales bacterium
TCAAGGCGCTGGAAGCACGCATGGACCCCAGGGAAGATGACATCCGCATCTACCCATTGCCAAAGAAACCGCACATGGTGCAACTGGGCCGCAGCCGCCTGCCCGAAGGGCTGCAACTGTTCAACGAAAAGGCCTTGCAGGCCCTGTGGCAGTAGAGGTGTACAACATGCCATTGAAATGTGACAGTAAAACTGTATATAATTACTATCATGAAAGAGGAGTCCGCAACCTTCACTCTGGGCGAGCTGTGCGCACTGGTGGAATTGCCCCGGCGAACCGTGCGCTACTACATCCAGATCGGCCTGGTAGACCGTCCCGAAGGAGCAGGGCGGGGCGCGCGCTACAACCGCCGACATCTCGACCAGCTGCTGGAAATTCGCAAATGGCAAAAGGCCGGCCTTTCGCTGGAGCGCATCCGCGAACTACTGAGCGCTGGGAAAACACCCCTGGTGCCGCCATCACGCCCGAGAAACCCCGGTTCGGTGGCAGTCTGCAGCCATGTTTTCGTGGCCGATGGCATCGAATTGGTGATTGACCCCGCAAGGGCCGGCATGGCACCGGAAACCCTGCGGGCCTTCACCGAAGAGGTAATGAAATTGCACGAACGCATGCAAACGACGAAGGAGGAAGCGTCATGAACACGGCAAACCCGGCCACCCTGGAACCTGTGGGCAATGCCCGCATCGCGCTGCAATCGGTGGATGTCAAGGCGAGCATCAGCGGCCTGTACTCCACCGTAACGGTCACCCAAGCCTATCGTAACCTGGAAGCCGTCAACATCGAGGCTGTCTACACCTTCCCGCTGCCGCTGGATGCCGTGATGCTGGAACTGGTGGTGGAAATCAACGGCCAGACCTTGCGCGGTGTTGTGCAACAGAAAACGGATGCCGAAGAACAATACGAAAACGCCATCGAAGAAGGTCATTCCGCAGTACTGTTGCAACAGCTACAGCCGGGGCTTTACAGTGTGAATGTGGGCAACATTATGGCCGGTGAGCAGGTGCGGGTTCGTTTTCGATACGCCCAGTTGCACCACTGGCAGGGCAACCACCTGCGATTTCATCTGCCCACCACCATCGCCCCCCGTTATGGTGACCCCGTAGCCTCGGGCCTGCAGCCCCACCAGGTGCCCGACTATTCGCTGGATGCCAACCACGGCTTTTCCCTGGAACTGGCCCTGCATGGTCGCCTGGCCGAAGCAAACTTTGAATGCCCCACTCACATGGTGCGGGTGGCTACCATAGACCGGGTTAGGACCATCAGCCTTTCCGGTGGCAGCGCCCTGATGGATCGGGATTTTGTGCTGATTCTCACCGATGAGCGGGCCGGCGAGGTGGAAGCGCTCTGTGCGCCTGATGGAGCCCATCACGTGGTATTCGCCCCCTTCCATCCAAGAAGCACGGAGAATGTCTATGAAGCCCCTCGTTCCATAAAACTGGTAGTGGACTGTTCCGGTTCCATGAGCGGTACAGCCATCTCCCAGGCGAGAATAGCACTGGAAGAAATCCTCAACCTGCTCAACCCGATGGATGAATTCAATCTCTTCACCTTCGGCACGGAATTCAACCAACTCTTCCCCCAACCGCTGCCAGCCACTGGGGAGTATCTGTCGATGGCCCGGCGAGTACTGGAGAGACTGGATGCCAATATGGGCGGCACAGCCCTGGCCCAGGTGCTGGAAGCGGCTTGCCGGAATGACCGGATAGATGGCCTGCCCACGGATATCCTGCTCATTACTGATGGACAAGTCTGGGATGAAGGCAGAATACTTCAGCAAGTACAGGGCAGCGGCCACCGAATCTTCACCGTGGGCGTGGGCAACAGCGTGTCGGAAAGCCTGGTGCGGCGCTTGGCCCAAACCACCTCGGCGGCCTGTGAACTGGTCTCGCCGCGAGAAAACATGGCTGAAAAAATCGTGCGCCATTTTCGGCGCATGCGCCAGCCCAGGGCGGAAACCGTACACATTGAATGGCCGGGCCAACCCGTCCGACAGCTGCCCGAAAAAGTCCAGGGCCTCTACGCCGGCGATACCCTGCATACCTGGGCCTGGTTTACGCAAGCCCCTGCCGGCAAGGCCAGCCTGGTAGTGCGATATGAAGGTGGAAGCACCCTGAAGCGTGCAATCAATATCACCGGTACCGATGGACAAGTCACACCCTGGCAGGCCGACCTGCCCAGAGTGGCCGCTTTTGCCCGCCTGTCCGGTATGAACAAACAGGAAGCCGCCGCGCTGGCTGAACAGTATCAATTGGTAACCGAGCACACCAGCTGCGTGCTGGTGGCGGAACGGGATGAATCGGAAAGAGCGGTAGAAATACCGGCCCTGCGCAAGGTGCCCCATGCCCTTCCGGAGGCTCTGTTATGTCGGTCAGTCAACGAAATCAGCAACTTCAGCTCCGATGATGTGGAAGATGATGATTGTTGTGATTTAGCAATCTGCGACTTTGACGACACTGGTGATAGTGGAAGTTTGGGTTTGCCCGACAATACTAAGGGGCTCAACTTCAATTCCGGGATTGATGTCCTGGTAGCGGGCCTCAATGCCACCTATCCTGAAACCCACTCTGCCAGGCTGGATATCACTACCATTGCCGCTCTGCAAAGCCTGGGGCTGGATAAAGTGCTGGCTGGGGTATTGATGCTGTGCATATTGGGCCAAGAAGAGCAGCACATCGTGCTGGCCTTCCTGATGCAACTGGCCGAAAGCCCCCACGGGCAGGGCCTGACCCGCCATGTACGGCGGCTGATTCGCAAGGCAGGTAAAAATGTGGAAATCAGTACAGAACTGACAGAGCTCATTCAGGGCATATTTGGTCCGCAAACGGCTTGAGTAGAAGAAGAAAACCAGCCTGCACAGGGCAGTGCCGCGCCGTTAATGTGAATGCTTCACTTGCAAAAACTGCCGCAAGGGTTCAACAAATGGCCCCCATTGCCCGGTATGGGGGTCTGGGCTTGCAAAAAGCAGCAAGTGTTCCGTGGCCCGGGTCATGGCCACATAACGCAGGCGAGCTTCATCCTCCAAGGTGGATTCATTTCCATTCTTGTCATAGACTTTATGCAGCCCCATTTGTGCCACCAGCACCACCGGAAACTCCAGCCCTTTCGAGCTGTGCATGGTCATCATGTTCACCTGTAGCGGGTGAACTCTGTAGCCCTCTTTATTGTCTCCGGAATTCAGTATTTGATAATGGATGCCTCTTTGATCCAGCCGTTCGGCAATATTTTTGCCATGTGGGTGATCGCGATAAAGAATGGCAATGTCACCAGGTTGTAGGCCTGCCTCAATAAGGCGGTAAGTTTCGTTACACAGGGCGAGTGCTTCACCTTGAATATCTGGCAATATATCCAACTCCGGCCAGGGGCCTTCCCGCCGGTAAGGTTCTGGCCGAATTTGCGGAATATCCCCCTGGCTCTTCTTCAGCGGAGAAAAGGTTTCCAGCAAATGCAGTGCCGTGGAAAGAGTCTGGCGGGTATTGCGGTAATTGATCTTGAGAATATGGGTGCGGCCCCGCGCACGTATGCCCACGCTGGAAAGGCTGAAACCCAGAGAACGGTTCTTTTGATAAATGCTTTGGGTATCATCGTATAGCAGTAGCAGATGCCCATGATTTTTGACAAAACCTACCACCAACTCCAGCCAGCAGGGCTGAAAATCATGCCCCTCATCCACCAAAATGGCATCGTATTGCAAAGAAGTGGCGCCCAGCTCCAGCTTGCGTAGCAGGGCATCCGTCGCCTGTTGCTGCCCATCACCTATACCGGGGTTTTCCACATGCAAAGCGTTGCACAGCCTTCTGCGCCATTCATGGAAATGCAATACTTCCGTTTGCTGCAGCAGCCCCCACTGATCCAGCAGTGAACGAATATAACCAGCCAGTGATTTGGTAAAACACAGTATCAGCAAGCGGCCCATGGCCTGCCCACCTCTCGTCTTGCGTTGAAATTGCTCCAGCAGTTGCCGGGCGCGGAACAGCAGAATCATCGTTTTACCGGAACCGGCCACGCCATGCACCACCCGGTGGCCTTCGCCCATGCCGCGAGCCAGCTTTTCCTGCTCCAGATCCATCACTTTCATCAAATGCCGGCTGTCTTCCTTGTTGGCCAGCAAATCCGGTTGCTTGGGCTGAATCACTATTTCAGGAAACACTACCCCGCGCACTTGCTTCAACTGCTCCTCGTCCAGTGAACAGGGAAACCACGGTACAAACAGTGAGCGCAGGCGATCCTCCAGCGCATCGGTACTGCTTGAACCACTGAGTTCATCCTGAAACAACAACCGCTCTTGCGGAAAAGCCTCCGCGAGAGGATGTTGGGTAAAAGCTGCCCGGTTGATATGGCTGAAGGCTACCGCGTGGCCATAGGGCATGCACAAATTACCCTTGTGCTCCCCATCTTTCTGCAACAACAGTGGAATCTTCTGCAAGCGGCGCACCAGTCCCAGCATCTGCGAACGAACCTGCAGGATAGGGTGGGGCATTTTCTTGAGGCCCGTTGGCGTGCCCAGTGCCACTTGGTCAGGATCTGCCTCTACCAGGGTATCCAGCCGCCAGGCCTTTACCTCCAGCAACAACAGGCCAATACGTGGATGCAGCAGGATAAAATCACTGCGACGGTTACGCTCCCCTACCGGTTGGTCGTACCACACCAGCCAATTGTCATCCAGCTTTTGCAAGGCACGCGCAACCCGCCGCTCACCCGCGCTGCCACTACCCTTGCCTATGCGATTATCAATATGGCTGTACGAAGGAATAAACAGGGCCAAACCCATGCTCCACTTATTGATCGGCTGCAAAACAGTCGCAGGCCAACACCCCATTTTCGCATAAAACCCGTGGGAAGAATCGATGGCAAGCTTGCCAAACCACCGGCAGCCAAATAACCGCCATACACTCACCCCTCCTCAAACCAAGGGAAGAAAAAATGAAACACTGGATATGGACCTTTCTGATCTGCGCCCATCTGTTGCAAGCAGCAGCGGTTGCCCCCATCAACGGCCTGTGGTGGAACCCGGAAGAACCGGGGCGGGGTATTTTCATTGAAACCCAGGACGACATCACCGTTGCCGCCTTCTACCACTACGACAACAGTGGAAATAACCAGTGGTGGCTGGTAGCCGGGCAGTTAAAACTCAATAGCGCCGGCAACATGCAACTGGATGGTCGCTGGCTGCAGTACAACAGTGGACAATGCCCGGGCTGCAACTGGCGGCAGGCCGGCAGCAATGACGCGGGTGCTGTGAGCATCGAATTTCTCAATGACTACTCGGCCATGCTCTACTGGCAGGGCGGGGCAACACCGATACAGCGGCAGTACTGGGCCTTTGAAAACCTGATAGACATGCTCACGGGTGCCTGGAATGTGATTTTGCTGGATGAACTCGGCATTCCACTGGCTTCCGGGTTATGGCTGGATCAGCCCCAAGGTAATGTATTGACCGGCATTGATGAACTCGATGGTCTGGTCTATGCGGAATATTTCCCCGATAGCGGCAATCTGGTCATGATTGACGACAGCCCCACCAGTTTCAGCATCTACTACGATGTGTACATGCGAGCCAACAAGTTCTATGCCTGGTATTGGATAGAAGAAGACGGCGATCTTCCCCAGGGCAACCCTGACGGCCTGGCCACCGGCTACCGCTGGGCCAGCAAATCACGGGTAACCACGGGTCAGGGGCCCTACCTGAAACAGCTGTCGGCACAATCAGAACGCATGCAGCAACAACAACGCCTCTACCGGCGGGAAACAGCCTTCAACCCCGATAACCCGGCACACCTGCCACCGCCCAACCCGAAAATCTTTGAACGGCTGAACAAACCAAAGTAACAAGCAGCGAACGGGCCTGTAAACCAGGCCCGTTCGTGCTAGAATCCGGCAAGAGGAACAGTCATGGAGAACCGCAACTTTTTAGATATGCAAAATTGCCATAAGGGTGTCTGCAACCTGCTGAACCACAAGAGGAAATAGTGCCGGGGAGTTCAAACCCAAGACCCAAAAACAAGGGGATTAAGAC
>JALWTZ010000225.1 GCA_026993285.1 Lysobacterales bacterium
CGGAACTCGAGGCACTGGAGAAACAGGGCATCTCCCTGAGTATTCCGGCAACCTGCAGTCAAGGAGAAAACGCATGAACCCCTTTTCCCGATTCAGTATTGATCACCCCTGGGTGGTTTTGCTCCTGACGACCCTGTTGGTGGTTGCAGCCGCCATGGGTGCGCAAAAACTGGTGTTCAAGGCGGATTATCGCGTGTTTTTTGGTGAGTCCAACCCGCAACTGGAAGCGTTTGAGAAAATGCAGCGGGTCTACGCCAAGAGCGACAATGTGGCTTTCGTGCTGGCGCCGAAAAATGGTGATGTTTTCACCGGGGCCAACCTGAAGGCCATCCAGGAACTGACCCGTGAGGCCTGGCAGGTACCCTATTCATCACGGGTGGACTCGGTCACCAATTTTCAGCACACCACGGCCGAAGAAGATGATCTGGTGGTGATGGATCTGGTGCCGGAAGAGGAAGTGTTGACCGATGAACGCCTGCGGGAAATTCGGAAGATCGCCACCCACGAACCCTTGTTGAAAAAACGTATTGTCAGTGAAGACGGCAGCGTGACCGTGGTCAATGTCACCCTGCAGTTGCCGGGCAAGGATCCGGTACACGAAGTGCCGGAAGTGGTGAAAAAGGTGCGGGAAATCCGCGATGCCTTCGAGCAGGCCCATCCGGACATGAAAGTGTATCTGTCGGGCATGGCCATGATGAACAACACTTTCGCCGAATCCAGCCAGAAAGACAGCCGTACGCTGATCCCGCTCATGTTTGCCATGGTGGCCATCAGCATTGCGATCCTGCTGCGTACCTTTACCGGCACGCTGGGAACGGTCGCCGTCATTGCCTATGCCATTGCCGCCACCATGGGGCTGGCCGGCTGGGCGGGTTTCTATCTCACCGGGCCATCCTCCACCACGCCCATCATGGTGCTGACGCTGTCGGTGGCTGACTGCGTGCATATTCTCAGTACGATGTTCCATGAAATGCGCCACGGAAAGGACAAGCGCGAGGCCCTGATCAGCAGCATGCAAATTAACATGCAGCCGGTGTTTCTTACCAGCGTGACCACGGCCATCGGTTTTCTCAGCATGAATTTTTCCGACTCTCCGCCTTTTCGGGATCTGGGTAATATGGTGGCCACCGGGGTGATGCTGGCCTTTGTGTTGTCAGTGACTTTCTTCCCGGCATTATTGATGGCTTTACCCTTGCGCGTGGCTAGCTACGATGAGAAAAAACGCCAGAACGATCCCATGCTCAAGCTGGCCAACTGGGTAATTGCCAGCCGTAACTGGCTGCTGCCAGTAATGACTATCCTGATTGTGGGTTTGTCGGCACTGGCGCCCACCAACCAACTGAATGATGATTTCGTCAAATATTTCGACCAGCGGGTGCCCTTCCGCCAGGCCACGGACTTCATGCAGCAACATCTCACCGGCATGACCCGTATCGATATTTCGGTAGACAGCGGCCAGAGTAGTGGTATCAACAATCCGGTGTTTTTACAGAAGGTGGAGGCGTTGAGCCAGTGGCTACGGCAACAACCGGAAACCGACCATGTGGATACCATCACCGATACACTGAAGCGGCTGAACCGGAACATGCATGGGGATGACCCGGCCTGGTACAAGCTGCCGGACAATCAGGAACTGGCGGCACAGTATCTGCTGTTGTATGAAATGTCGTTGCCCTATGGACTGGATCTGAACAACCAGCTGAATGTGGACAAGTCCTCAACCCGAATCGTTGCCACGTTTCGTAACCTGACTTCCAAGGAAATCATCAAGATGGAAAGCAGAATCAAACAATGGCAGAAGCAGCATGCTGTCGGTATCCATCTGGAAGCAGCCAGCCCCAGCATCATGTTTGCACACATCGGGCAAAGAAATATTGTCAGCATGTTGAAGGGAACCTTTACGGCCCTGGTACTGATTTCCGTCATACTGGGCTTCGCCTTGCGCTCGGCCAAAATGGGGCTGATCTCACTGCTGCCCAATTTGGCACCGGCCGGGATGGGCTTTGGTATCTGGGCGTTATGGGAAGGAGAAATCGGCCTGGGACTCTCCGTAGTGGCCGGCATGACTCTGGGCATTGTGGTGGATGACACTATCCATTTCATGAGCAAATATCTGCATGCAAGAAGGGAATTGGGGGAAACCACGCTGGATGCCGTACGTTATGCCTTTGTCAGTGTGGGACGCGCCCTGGTGAAAACTACGGCGGTATTGGCTGCCGGCTTCATGGTCTTGGCCCAATCCAGTTTCAAGTTGAATGCCGACATGGGCCTGATGACGGCCATCACCATCGCTATCGCGTTACTGGTGGATTTTTTCTTTTTACCGCCTTTATTGATGCTGGCGGACAGATACCAAGGAGAATCATGATGAACAAGCGAATACTGCTGATTGCCCTGCTGAGTCTGCTACCGCTGTTTACGCAGGCCGAAACCCCGCAGGAAAAGGGCCTGGCCATTGCCAGGGAGGCCAAGGCCCGGGATACCGGCTGGAAGGACATGCAGGCTGCCATGAAAATGGTGCTGAAAAACGCCCAGGGCGAGAAAAGCGTGCGCACCCTGCGCATCAAGGCGCTGGAAGTGGAAGGCGACGGTGACAAGAGCCTGACCATCTTCGACCAGCCGCGGGATGTGAAGGGCACGGCCCTGCTGAGCTTCTCCCACCCGGTGGGGGATGACGAGCAATGGCTCTACCTGCCGGCGCTGAAGCGGGTCAAGCGCATCAGCTCGCGCAACAAGTCCGGCCCCTTCATGGGTTCGGAATTCGCCTATGAAGACCTGACCTCCTTCGAGGTGCCCAAATACCGCTACACCTACCTGCGCGATGAGCCCTGCGGCGAGGAGACCTGCTTCGTGGTGGAACAGGTGCCCACGGACAAGAACTCCGGCTACACCCGCAGAATTGCCTGGCTGGACCAGTCCCACTACCGCCTGCACAAGGTGGAATTCTACGACCGCAAGAACAGCCTGCTGAAAACCCTGACCTTCAGCAACTACCAGCAATACCTGGGCAAGTTCTGGCGCGCCCTGCGCATGGAGATGGTCAACCACCAGAATGGCAAGTCCACCGTGCTGGAATGGCGCGACATCCGTTTCGATACCGGGCTCAGTGACAAGGACTTCAACAAGAACAGCCTCAAACGGGCACGCTGATGAAACGCGGGTTGCTACTGCTGTGCCTGCTGGCCAGCGGCTGGAGCACGGCCGCCGACTGGGAATTCAGCGGCAGCGCCACCCTGGAGCTGCGCTACTACCCGCAGGCCGGGCTGGATGTGCGCCAGTATGACGGCGGCAATGTCAGCCTGATTCTGGAGCCGGAGTTCTACCGCAGTTTCAACGATGGTAGCGACACCCTGCTGTTTGCTCCCTACCTGCAGGCCGACCAGCACGATGCCGCCCGCAACCGGCTGGATATCCGCGAACTGACCTGGGTGCATGTGGGGGCAGACTGGGAACTGCGCAGCGGCATCCGTCAGGAATACTGGGGCGTGACCGAGTTCCAGCATCTGGTGGATGTGATCAACCAGTTCGACACCGCCGTGGACATCGACAACGAAGACAAGCTGGGCCAGCCCATGGTCAACCTGTCGCTGGTGCGGGACTGGGGCATCGTCGATTACTACCTGTTGCCCGGCTTCCGCGCCCGCACCTGGCCGGGGGTGTCGGGCCGCCTGCGCCCGCCCCTGCCGGTACGCGGCCCGGCCCGCTACCAGTCCGGCCAGGGTGACCGTCATGTGGATCACGCCCTGCGCTGGAGCCATACCCTGGGCGATGTGGACCTGGGCGTGGCCTGGTTCAAGGGCACCAACCGCGAGCCCTTGTTGCTGTCCGACGAGAGCGGCAGCCGCCTGACGGCCTACTACGAACAGATGCAGCAAATCAGCCTGGATGCCCAGGCCACCCTGGGCGACTGGCTGTGGAAACTGGAAGCCTACCACCGCGCCGCCAGCCGTGAAGACTACAACGCCCTGCAGGCCGGCTTCGAATACACCCGCTATGGCGTGTTCGGCAGCGACGCGGACCTGGGCCTGTTGCTGGAATACGGCTGGAACGACAGCGAGCAACTGAGCTTCAACCTGTTCCAGAACGACCTGTTTGCTGGCTTCCGCCTGGCCATGAACGATACCCAGAGCAGCGAGCTGTTGGCCGGCCTCAGCCAGGATCTGGACGGTGGCGGGCAAACCTTTCTGCTGGAAGGCAGCCGGCGGCTGGGCAATGACTGGAAGGCCAGCCTCACCGCCCACTGGTTTCAGGCCAGCCAGCCGCAGGACCCGCTGTACTACTTCCGCCGGGAAAACCTGCTGGAATTCCGTCTGAGCTATTTCTGGTCCAGCAGCCACTGACCGACGCGGGCCAGTCTGCTACCATGACCCCCCCAAAATGAATAGACCCGAGTGCGTGCATGAAACCCGTTGACGAAAGCCCCAAGGCCATCCATCGGCTGGACTACCAGCCCCCCGCCCACCAGATTCCGGAAGTCCACCTGCAGGTGGACATTCACCACAACCACGCGCGGGTGAAAAGCCTGCTGCAGGTCGAAGCCCGTGACCCGGAAGCCCGGGCCCCGCTGGTGCTCAACGGGGTGGACCTGGAACTGCTGGGCCTGAAAATCAACGGCGAGCCGGTGGCCGCCGGGCAATACCGCCAGGAAGGCGAGCGCCTGCTGATCGAAGGAGTGCCCGCCCGGTGCGCCCTGGAAGTGGAGGTACGCATCGACCCCTGGAACAACACCGCCCTGGAAGGCTTCTACCGTTCCGGCGACTTCCTGCTGACCCAGTGCGAGGCCGAGGGGTTTCGCAAGATCACCTTCTTCCCCGACCGCCCGGACGTGATGAGCGTGTTCACCGTAACCCTGGAGGCGGACCAGGCCCGCTTCCCCGTACTGCTGTCCAACGGCAATCTGGTGGACAGCGGCGATGCCGGCCAGGGCCGCCACTTCGCCCGCTGGCACGACCCCATTCCCAAGCCCTGCTACCTGTTCGCCATGGTGGCCGGCGACTTGGCCCATATCGAGGACCATTTCACCACTGCCGACGGGCGGGAGGTGCTGCTGCGCATCTACACCGAACAGGAGAACCTGGACCAGTGCGACTTCGCCATGGCCTCGCTGAAAAAGGCCATGCGCTGGGACGAGGAACGCTTTGGCCTCATCTACGACCTGGACATCTTCAACATCGTGGTCACCAATGATTTCAACATGGGGGCCATGGAAAACAAGAGCCTCAACATTTTCAACTCCGTCTATGTGCTGGCCCGGCCGGATACCGCCACCGATGCCAATTTCGCCGGAATCGAAGCGGTGATCGGCCATGAATACTTCCACAACTGGACCGGCAACCGGGTCACCTGCCGCGACTGGTTCCAGCTCAGCCTCAAGGAAGGCCTGACGGTGTTCCGCGACCAGGAATTTTCCTCCGACCTGCAATCCCGCGCCGTCAAGCGCATCGAGGACGTGCGCTTTCTCCGCGCCAGCCAGTTCCCGGAGGATGCCGGCCCCATGGCCCATCCCATCCGCCCGGACAGCTACATCGAAATCAACAACTTCTACACCCTGACCGTCTACGAAAAGGGCGCGGAAGTGGTACGCATGTACCACACCCTGCTGGGCGAGGCCGGTTTCCGCAAGGGCATGGACCTCTACTTCCAGCGCCACGACGGCCAGGCAGTGACCTGTGACGATTTCCGCCAGGCCATGGCCGATGCCAACGGCGTGGACCTGAGCCAGTTTGAACGCTGGTACAGCCAGGCGGGCACCCCGGAAGTGGAAATCAGTGAGCACTGGGACGGCGAGCGCGGCGAACTGACCCTCACCCTGCGCCAGCACACCCCGCCCACACCCGGTCAGGCGGAGAAACAGCCCCTGCACATGCCCTTTGCCGTGGGCCTGTTGGACAGCCAGGGCCGGGACCTGCCGGTGCAACTGGCCGGCGAGACCGAAGCCCCCGCCCCCGGCACCCGGGTGCTGGATTTTACCGAAGCGGAACAGCGTTTCGTCTTCACCGGCCTGAACGCGCG
>JALWTZ010000226.1 GCA_026993285.1 Lysobacterales bacterium
CCGCTTTACGGATGATGAGATGAGCAAGACCTTCGTCATCTTCAAGCGCCTGATCCGCTTCCGTTACGACGAGGAGCAGGACATCCAACCCGGCTTCAGGTACTGGAAGAAGTGAGTATGCACCGCCCCCAACCCCTGACCTACACCTTCCTCTGCGACAGCCGGCAGGCCGTTCAGATTCTGGATAGCCGCCTGAAGGAACTGGAACGGTCGCTGGGGCTTATCGGAGTCTCATCCACTTGACAAACGAAGGAGCGATAGCAATGAAAAAGATCAGCGAAAGCGAGAGAGAAGCAGACGAGCGGCAGGCCAGGGCTTTGGGCGTGGACATGGCGCAGGTGGCCGTGCGTCACGATTTTCCGAAGATTGTGGAGATGCTGAAGGCACGCAAGGCCGCTGCCGAGCAGAAGAACCAAAGCGTTATGAATGAACTGGAGAGCGTTCTGAAAAAGCGCGAGGACATGCTGCGCCGGTTCGCGGATTTGCTGAATGGAGTGTGGGGGATGCCGCTGGAGATGGAAGCCAGCAAGGTATCTGAAGCCAGGGAGGGGCTGACCGTAGCCGAGTTTCTGGACATCGGCGCGCGATCTTTGGATGTGAGCGCGGTTCGTCAAAGCTGTGACGAGGCATCGCAAAAGGCGCGTCAGGCCGGCCTGTACCCGGCTGAAATGACCTACACGCAAGTAATCGAGGTTTGTCACGGAGGCCGCCGCCCGGAGATTCCCGCCGGTGGCGGCGTACAGGTGCCGGAAGAGATGACGGTAGCCGCAACAATGAAAAAGCTGCAGAACGGCCCGGCTTGAAAGCCCCTACTGGCTGAACCAGCATGTCCCTGGCATGCACGAAGGAAAGCTGCGAAAACAAGCCCGGAAATCTGAAGTTTTTTGCGGCCCTTTTTCTGAAAAAAGGGCCTTGCGGGCCTGTTCTGATGATTTTAGAAGCAACCGGGGAAAAGGCCCGCAACAGGCTGTACCGGGTTGAACCGCTACAAGGTACATCAACCAAAGTCACTGTTCTTTTCCTTCACCCGGCAGTACACTGGCGCACTTCCCAAAAGTAATAGAAGTGAGTGCCCTGTGAACAAACTGACCCTGACAGTGCTGGCTGGCGTGGTTGCGCTGGCCGGTTGTGGCAAGAAGCCGGCTCCAGCCGAGGAGGCGCAGCCGCAGAAGAACGCGCAACAACCGCAGGCGGAACAATCGCAAGTGGCGGAAAAACGGGTTTCCGGTATCGACCTTGAAAACATGGACCCGGCCGTGCGCGCACAGGATGATTTCTACCTGCATGTCAACGGCGGCTGGCTGAAGACGCATGAGATTCCACCGGAAAAAACCGCCATTGGTTCTTTCTATGATCTCCGCGACAAGGCCGATGAGGATGTGAAGGCCCTCATCGAGGAAGCGGCCGCGAAGCAGCAGCTGGAACCGGGCAGTGATGAGCAGAAGGTGGCGGACATGTACCGTTCCTGGATGGATACCGACCGGTTGAATGCCCTGGGCCTCAAACCCATCGAGGGGGATCTGCAAGCCATTGGTCAGCTTGCCGGTGTGGCTGATGTGGCCCGCTGGATGGGTGAGCAACAGGCGCAAGGTGGCCCCACCGCGCTGCAGTTCTATGTAGGTGTGGATGCCAAGGACTCCGGGCATTACGCCGCGCATGTGTGGCAGGGCGGCCTGGGCCTGCCTGACCGTGATTACTATCTGGCCGATACCCCGAGAAAAAAGGAACTGCGTGAACAATACCGGCAGCATATCGCCCGCATGTTCCAGCTGGCGGGCCTGCCGGAGCCGGAAAAGAGCGCGCAGCAGATCATGGATCTGGAAACGGCCATTGCCCGCCTGCACTGGACCCGGGTGCAGAGCCGTGACAGCGAAAAGCGCTACAACAAGTTCACCCTGGATGCGCTGAAGGCTCAGGCACCGGATTTCGACTGGGATGCCTGGCTGCAGGGCCTGGGCGTGCAAAACCTGCCAGCCATCATCGTCAACCAGCCGGATTTTGTGCAGGGTTTTGGCAAGCTGTTGAAAGAAACTCCCATGGCATCCATTCACAGCTGGCTGCGCTGGCAGCTGCTCAATGACGCGGCCAACGCCCTGTCGGAAGAAATCGACAATGCCAATTTCGAATTCTACGGCAAGGTGCTTTCCGGCCAGCAGGCGCAGAAGCCGCGCTGGAAGCGGGGTGTGCGGGTGGTCAACCACACGCTGGGCGAGATCATCGGCAAGCTCTATGTGGCCCGCCATTTCAAGCCGGAGGCCAAGGCACGCATGCGGGCGCTGGTGGAAAACCTGCGCAAGGCCTACGGCGAAAGCATCGATGAACTGGAGTGGATGAGCGCGGAAACCAAGGAAAAGGCCAAGGCCAAGCTCGCGGCTTTCACTCCCAAGATCGGTTATCCGGACCGCTGGAAGGACTACAGCGCGCTGGAAATCCGCGCCGATGACCTGATTGGCAACCTGCGCCGCGCGGCACAGGTGGAGCACCAGCAGGATGTGGAGAAAATCGGTCAGGAAATCCGCACCTGGGAATGGGGCATGACCCCGCAGACGGTCAACGCCTACTACAGCCCCACCCGCAATGAAATCGTCTTCCCGGCCGCCATTCTGCAGCCGCCGTTTTTCAACATGGAAGCGGATGACGCGGTCAATTACGGTGGCATTGGCGCGGTGATCGGCCATGAAATGGGCCACGGTTTCGATGACCAGGGCAGCCGCTATGACGGCGAGGGCAATTTGCAGAACTGGTGGACGGAGCAGGATCTGCAGGAGTTCAAGCAACGCACCGCCCGCCTGGTGGAGCAGTACAACGGTTATTACCCCTTCCCGGATGTGCATGTGAACGGAGAACTGACCCTGGGCGAGAATATCGGTGACCTTGCCGGAGTGACCATTGCGCTGAAGGCCTACCGCATGGCGCTGAACGGCAAGGAAGCGCCCGTGATCGACGGCCTGACCGGCATGCAACGCTTCTTCATGGGCTTTGGCCAGATCTGGCGTAACAAGAAGCGCGAGGAAACACTGCGAAACGGTTTGACCACCGACCCGCATTCTCCGGGGCATTTCCGCGCCAACGGGCCGCTGTCCAATGTGCCGGAGTTTTACGAGACCTTTGATGTGAAGCCGGGTGACAAGATGTATATTCCGCCGGAGGAGCGGGTCAAGATCTGGTAAGGAAAGCCCTTGATGGAATATCAACCCCGGCCCCGCGCCGGGGTTTTTTATGGGCATTCGTTGAAAAAGCAGTGGCAAAAAGGTTAGGGTTTTGTTTCTCCAATAACAAAAGCCGGGAGTTTTACATGAAAACCTTGTCACTGTGGCTGTTGCTGGCCACCACCGCCGTGCAGGCGCAAAACCCCATCGACAGCCTGGATGCCTCCTGGATCGAGGCCTGTGCCGGCGCGCCGCCCGGCAGCGCGCTGGAGGCCCGTTGCAGCGAGATTCTCAATGAAGGGCCGGGTTCCGGTGGCCGGCGGTCCAACGCGGCCATTGGCAACCAGCTCAATACCGTGGGCGCGCAGGCCGGGGTTTCCGGCCGTAGTGGCCGTGAGTCCGCCGACGGGGTGGTACAGCGGGTGGAATATGGGCCATTGGGCCTGTTTGCCGGGCTGGCCATCGGCAGCCTGGAGCGGGATGCCACCGATCTGGAAGCGGCCTATGACACGGACAGCGTGAACCTTTCCGCCGGGCTGGATTTCCGCTATTCCGACAGCCTGACCGCCGGCGTGGCCCTGCAGTGGCAGGACAACGACAGCCAGTTCGCCGGTGATGCCGGCAGCCTTTCGGTCTCCGGCCTGGGCCTTTTGGGCTTTGTGGACATGCAAACCGGCGAGCAGTCGGCCCTGAATGCCTATCTGGGCTACAACCGGCTGAACGTGGACAGCCAGCGCAACATTCGCTACGACCTGGTGCTCAACGCGGGCACGGCGGAGGAGTCCGGCCTGAGTTTTGCCAGCGTGGCCCGGGGCAGCAGCGACAGCAGCCAGTTCGCCGCCGGCGCCCAGTGGCACTGGCAGAACCGGGGTGTGTGGAACCTCGGCTTCAATGCCGGGCTGCATTATCTGGGCAATCAGGTGGATGCCTACACGGAAACCGGTGGCGACGGCCTGGCCTTTGCCTATTCGGCACAGGATCAGACCAGTTTTGTCAGCCGTCTGGGCGTGGTGCTCTCCCGCAATGTGTCCACCGGTGGTGGCGCCTTCCTGCCGCGGCTGAGTTTGCAGTATGAGCATGAATTTTCCGACGATGCCCGCGATGTCACCGCCCGCTTCGCCGAGGATGCCAACGGCTTTGCCATTCGCTGGCAGACCGAAAGCCCGGACCGGGACTACCTGAAGCTGGGCGTGGGTTTCCAGTTTCTGGCCGCTGGCAACAACAGCTTTTACCTGGAATACCGCAGCCTGCTGCTGCACGATTACTACGACGAGGGCATCTGGCTTCTGGGCGGGCGGATCCAGCTCTAGCGCTGGGGCCTGAACAGCCCCGTGAATGGCCCGGCCGGTCAGTGGCTTTCGGTCACCCCGGCCTGGCGCCTGAGGGCG
Source organism: Lysobacterales bacterium (assembly GCA_026993285.1). Taxonomy (GTDB): domain Bacteria; phylum Pseudomonadota; class Gammaproteobacteria; order Xanthomonadales; family S139-57; genus S139-57. The sequence goes on from JALWTZ010000226.1 coordinate 4,538, forward strand.
TTCAGCCGCACTTCGGCCTGGGCGGTGTCCTCGCCGGCGGCGCGCAACTTGCCCAGCAGGTCTTCGGCTTCCTCGATCAGCTCGGCCAGCATGGGCGGCTCGAAAAAGCCGGCGGCCGCTTCCACCGCGTCCGGCCGCTCGCTGAGCAGGGTGGGCACAAGCTCTTCCCGGCTGATGGGTGAATCGGGGCGGAGCAGGTCACAGATGAGGTGGAAACCCAGCATTTCGTAGTGGGCCTGCCGGGCCAGGTCTTCCTGGTCCAGTTCGTACAGGGCCTTGGGGTCGTTGGCGGCCCCGGCGCGCACGGCCTTCATCATGGCCTGTACCAGTTTTTGCAGGGCCTGGCGTTCCTCGCCGAAGTCGCCCGCCAGGCCGGAGGCCTGTTCGTAGAGCTTGTCGGCCTGTTCCTTGAGTAGCAGAATCTGTTCGCTTTCGGCCTTGCCTTCCAGCTCGCTCACTTCCTGCAGCAGTTGCCGGAAGGCCTTGTTGAAGGCTTCCACCTCCCGCTGGTCTTCCCGTTGGGCGCGGTTGATGTCCATCTGGATGACCTCGCGCAGGTTCTCGGGAAACAGCGGGTTGTTCCAGCGGCGTTTCAGTTGGCGCTCACGGGCGCCGGGCAGGGGGCTGAAGCGGATCATGATTCGGGTTCCACGGATTCAAAACGGTTGGCGTTGCGGTTCTTGCGGACTTTTTCCGGGTGCCAGATACGCCCGTTCATGGCCAGCCAGACCCCGTGGCCCAGCACCTGCAGCGCGCCGATGGCGCAGCCGATGTTGAACACGGCGTCGGAGCCGTGAAAGCGGGCCGGGTTGAGGGCGCCGGTGAGCACGATGGTGCGTTCGGGCAGGTCCATCAGCAGCCGGGCGGTATCCACCATGGTGTCGGTGCCATGGGTGATCAGCACATGGCGCTGGGGGCGGCTGGCGATGGTGTCGCGGATCAGCCGGCGGTCCTCGTCGGTCAACTCCAGGCTGTCCTTGCGCAGCAGGGGAATGACCTCGTAGCGGTAATCCTCATTGTAGGCCTTGAGCAGGTCGGTGATGATGGGCTCGCCGATCTGGAAATCGCTCAGGGCGTCATAGTAGATCTTGTCGATGGTACCGCCGGTGGTGACGATGAGCAGTTCTTTCATGTCGATTCCGGGGGTACATAACCTTCCGGTTTGGCCGTCTGGCCCTGAAAGAGGTATTTTTCCATCTCCTGTTCCAGGAACTTGCGGTGTTCCGGGTTGATGGGCGAGAGGCGGTGTTCGTTGATCAGCATGGTCTGCTGTTCCAGCCACTGGTTCCAGGCCTGCTGGGAGATCTCGTTGTAGATGCGCTGGCCCAGTTCGCCGGGGTAGGGGGCGAATTCCAGGCCGGGCAGTTCCTGGCCCAGCAGGGCGCAATGTACGGTACGGCTCATGATGCTTTCCTCATGGCTTGGGCGATGCGCCGCAGCGGCGCGGGCAGGCCCAGTTGTTCCAGTT
>JALWTZ010000227.1 GCA_026993285.1 Lysobacterales bacterium
GGTTCATGTCGGGCAGCACGCAGGACATGCCCAGGGCCGGCGCGAACAGGGCAAACAGGGGAAAGGTGGGCATGTCCCATTCCCCCGGCTCGATACCATAGAGTTCGCGCTGCAGCGCCACCTGGGCATTGAACTGCCGGTGCTGGTAGACCACGCCCTTGGGCACGCCGGTGGAACCGGAGGTGAACAGGATGGCGGCTTGTTCGTCACCGGTGGTGGGCGGGTCTTGCCAGCGGGCGCCCTTTCCGAGTTTGCGCAGTTGCGCCAGCGACCATTGGGCCAGGCCCAGACGGTGCTGGCCGGTGATGACCGTGGTGCGGATATGCGCGGGTGCCCAGCGCAACAGCTTGCGTGCCAGATGGGCCTTGGGTATGCCAATAAAGGCCTGTGGTTGCGCTTCGGCCAGGCAGGCCTTGAGGTTCTTCAGGCCGATGCCCGGGTCGATGAGCACGGGCACGGCCTTCATGCGGAACAGGGCAAAGGTGAGGGCAAAGAAATCCAGCCCGGGGCTGACCATCAGCGCCACGCGGGTGCCGGCGTCAATGCCGATGGCGCGCAGGCCGGCGGCCAGTTCACCGGCGGCGCGATCCAGCTGGCGGTAGGTGTAATGGGTGTAGTGATAGCCACCATCGGCCAGTCGCCTGATCGGTGCGGCCACGGCGATCTGTGCCGGTTGCGCCTGTGCGTGGGTCGCCAGATGGCGGGCGATATTGGCCTGCTCGCCACTGGGTTCACATTCGAGGAAATCATCCAGCAGGCCCGGCAGGCGCGCGCGGGCATCTTCCACCACGTAATGGCCGCAGTCTTCCCAGGCATGGACCCGGGCCTGGGGCCAGATGCGCCGCCAGTGGTTGAGGATGGTTTCGTCGAAGACAAAATCCTTCAGCCCCCAGCCGATCAGCACGGGGGTTTCGGCGAAGCGGTGCAGCTGGTTGTGAATGTGCTCCAGCACCGGCCAGGCCGGATCCTGTGGCCCCAGGGCGATGTCCTGTACGAAGCGCAGGGTGGCGATGCGATGGGCCGGGCTGTCGTAGGGCGCGGTCATGCCCCGGCGCACGGCCGGCGCCACCGGCTGGCGGAAGCCGATCCAGGCCGCGCCGGCGGCAAAGGCGTTCAGCCGGCGAACCAGCCAGCTGCCCAGGCGGCTGTTGCGCACCAGCCCGAGCGTGGCGGGCAGCCGCTTGTCTTCGGGAATATTGAAAGCCGCCGTGTTGAACAGCACGATGCGGGCCACTTGCTCCGCGTGTTCCACAGCCCAGCCCATGCCGATGGCGCCACCCCAGTCGTGCAGCAACAGGGTGACCGGCTGGTCGATGGCCAGGCCATCCAGCAGGGCGCTCAGGTCTTCGATGCGCTGTTTCAGCGTGTAGCGGTATTGGCTGTCATCGGGCTTGTCGGACAGGCCACAGCCGATGTGGTCGGGCACGATGCAGCGGTAGTGCTTGCGGTAGCGGCGGACCAGATCCCGCCAGTAGAAGGACCAGCTGGGGTTGCCGTGCACCATGAGCAGCACGGGTGCATCCCTGGGCCCCTCGTCCAGATAGTGTTGCCGCAGGCCGTGGTTGTGTTCGAACCAGCGGGATTCGAAGGGGTAGAGGCTGCGGTCAAAGGGGGCGTGCACGGGCCTACCAGATGACTTCCGCCATGGAGCAGTTCAGCCCGGAGCCTATGCCCATCAGTGCGATGCGATCCCCCTTTTTCAGCTTGCCTTCACTGGCGATGCGGGAGAGCACCATGGGCACCGAGGCCGGGCCGATATTGCCAAATTCCGGGAAGATGCGGTGTACCTTCTCCAGATCCACTCCGAACATCCTGGCCATTTTCTCCGTATGCACCTTGCTGATCTGGTGCATGACGATGGCATCCATCTCGTGGATAGCCCAGCCCAGTTTTTCACGCGCTTTTTCGTAGGTGCGCTGTGCCAGGCGCAGGCCTTCCTTCAGCAGGTTCTTGCTGTCGGTGAGCATTTCGTGGTCGTGGCCCAGGCAGAGCTGGTTGTGCTCGGTGGCCGCCAGGGTGACGCCGCCCCGGTAGGTATGGCCTTCGGGGACCAGATCCCGGCGGGCCAGAATCATGGCGGCGGCACCGGAACCCAGGGTGAGCGAGGCGAATTGTTCCTTCAGGTCCGCCATGGAGGTTTCCCCGGCCAGCATGCGCGAGATGGTTTGCTCGATGATGTAGCGGCTGGATTCACCATCCACCACCATGCCGTAGTCGATCTGGCCGCGTTCGATCATGTTGCCGACGATATCCATGCCGTTGAGGAAGGCCAGACAGGCATTGCCCACATCATAGTTGATGCAGTCTTCCGGCAGGCCCAGATTGCGGTGGACGAAACAGGCGGTGGACGGTTCCAGATAATCCCGCGAAACCGAGGTGTTGACCATGATGCCGATGTTTTTCGGGTCGATACCCGTTTTCTCCAGCACCTTGTGCCCGGCCAGAGTGGCGGCATCGGAAGGGCGAAAATCATCGTCCCACCAGCGGCGGGCGGTAATGCCGGTCAAATCTTCCAGCAGACTCATGGGCGCGCCCAGCTTTTTCAGCACGGGCGCCAGCTTCTGGCACAGTTCTTCCGAGGTAATGCGATGGGGTGGCTCCACATGTGCCAGCCCGGCGATGACTACATTTTCAAACAGCATGGGGGCTGATCCGGATTCAGGCAAACGCGGTAGTTTACTGTGTTAGCCTGCGCTTTGCATCATGCGTGTTCGTCGAAGAGATCCTGTAGTTGTTCGCGAGCCTGTTTCAGGCTTTCTTCCACTTCCTTCAGCCAGGGCATCCACGCACGGGAACGGCCGACACTGCCGGCGTTGATGGGGCTGCGTACCTGCGCGATGCTGGCGGTACGGATGGTGGCCCCGCTGCGCTCCGGATGCAGGCAGTCTGCATGAAAGGGCAGTTGCAGCTGTTCGAGCAGGGCGGGGATGGTCTCTTCCGGCTGGCTGACCAGCTGTTCATAGTCCAGGTGGATGATGCTGCCGGGGAACAGCCGCTCCCAATGTTTCATCAGGGCCTCGTAGCTGGCGTAGACCTGCCCCCATTCTTCCGGGGAGAAGACCAGTCGTTCCTCGTTGAAGTGGGCCTGCAGGCAGGAAAGCAGGGTGTCGTACGGGTCACGGCGGCAGTGGATGATCCTGGCGTTGGGAAAGATCAACCGGATAAAACCCACCATGTTGGCATTCAGTGGCATCTTGTCGGCACTGTGCGGGGCCTTGCCGATCATCTTTCGTACAAAGGCCAGATAGTCTTCCCCCATTCCCTTCCAGATTTTTGGCTTGCGGGCGAGTTGTTCCATCACCGACCCACCGGCGGGCAGCCCATGTATTTGCTGACCGACCAGCGTGCCAATGACATTGCGTTCTCCGACCCCCACCACTTGCGGGTGCTGGTTGAGGATTTGTTCGGTGAGGGTGGTGCCGGAGCGGGGCATGCCCACGATGAAGATGGGACAGTCGCTGGGGTGGCCAGCCTGCAGCAGCGGTTCGATACGCTCGCGGGTAAAATCCTCGATCACGGTACGCGTGCTTTGGATCAGTTGGATTTTTCTCGGCACATGACTGCGTTTCAAGCGGTTGGCGGTTTTCAGGCTCTCGGCGGCTTGGGCGTAGTCTTTTTCCCGAGCTTGCAGGCGTGAAAGCACGAAGAGTAGGGTGAAACGGTCATGAATGGGCAGTTGCTTTTCCAGCAGCGTCTCAATTTGTGCCGGTTGCAGCTGTGGCAGGTCGAACATTTTCAATACAGTGGCCTGAAACAGCAAGGCCGCATCATCGGGAAAATGTTCCAGCCCCTGTTCGATAACGGCACGAGCGGCTTCCATGTCGCCCAGACGAGAAAGGGCGGTCAGCAGCTGGTGCATGGCATGCCAGTGGTCGGGCTTTCTCCTGAGTATTTCCTGCAGGATTTCAGCGGCTCGGGCTTCGTGCTCCAGTTTGAGTTCGCATTGGGCCAGGGCCATCTTGCTGTTCAGATTGTCGGGGTCCAGTTTTAGACCTCGCCGGATGGCATTGCGGGCATCAATGGGGCGTTTAGTGCCCAGCAGGGCTTCGGAAGCCAGTTGCCAGTAGGCAGGGCTTCGTTCACAACCGCGCAGTTGCTGCAGGCTCTGCAATGCCTGCGCATAGTGTTTTTGCTGGATGAGCGCGGCAATTTGTGTCAGCGCCTTTTGACATTGTTGCGCTGGTACGGATGGGGTCATGTTCAAATTCCAAATGAAAGCAAAAAGCCGGCGATGGTGGCGGTCATCAATGTGGCCAGGGAGCCGCCCAAAACAGCACGCAGGCCAAAGCGGGCCAGGTCGGTCTTGCGGTCCGGTGCAATGCCCCCAATACCACCGATCTGGATGGCGATGGAGGCAAAGTTGGCAAAACCGCACAGGGCATAGGTGGAAATCAGTACCGCCTTGTCACTGAGGGTGGCTTTCAGGTCATTGAGGCTCAGATAAGCCACGAACTCGTTGATCACCACCTTTTCACCGATCAGGCCACCAACGGCGGTGGCATCCTGCCAGGGCACGCCGATGGCCCAGGCGATGGGGGACAGCAGATAGCCCAGAATCAGCGAAAGATTCAATGGCTTGTCCAGGCTTTCTTCCAGGCCGGTGACCTGCCCCAGCCACTCCAGTGGCGCGTTGATCATGGCGATCAGGGCCAGAAAGGCCAGCAGCATGGCGGCGATGTTCAGTGCCAGTTTCAGCCCGTCTCCCGCACCGTTGGCAGCGGCCTCAATGACATTGTGGCTGGTTTTTTCCACAGTCATCCGTACTTCACCACGGGTCAGGGATTCCTGGGTTTCCGGCAGCAGGATTTTGGCAATCACGATGGTGGCCGGTGCCGCCATGATACTGGCGGAAAGCAAATGCTTGGCATAGAACACCTGTTGCTCCGGGTCTCCGCCACCCAGCATGCCCACATAGGCCGCCAGTACACCACCGGCAATGGTGGCCATGCCACCCACCATCAGGGTGAGCAGCTCCGACTGGGTCATGCGCGACACATAGGGCCGTACCACCAGCGGTGCTTCCGTCTGGCCAATAAAGACATTGGCGGCTACCGACAGCGCTTCGGAACCGGAAATGTTCAATACCCGTACCATGATGCGGGCCATGAAGGCCACCACCCGTTGCATGATGCCCAGGTGATAGAGCACCGACATCAATGCCGAGAAGAAAATGACCGTGGGCAGTACCTGAAAGGCGAAGATGAAACCGAAGCTTTTCTGATCCACCAGGTTGCCGAAAATCATCCGGCTGCCGACATCGGTGAAACTGATGATGGCCACGAAGCCCTTGGAAAGGGTGTCGAATACGGCTTCACCCCAGGGGGTCATCAGCACCAGCACGGCAAAGACCAACTGCAGGGCAATGCCGGCAGCTGCCTGTTGCCAGCGAATGGCTGAGCGGTTCTCGGAGAAAATCCAGGCAATGGCGATCAGGCAGGCCAGGCCAAGCAGTGCGTGCAAAATATCGAGCATGTTGAATGGTTCCGGAAGGAAATTCCGGCAAGCCTAGCCCAAAGGGGGGGCGCTCATCAAGAAAAAGCCGGGGCACCGGCCCCGGCTCGGTGAGCAATCAGTACTTGCGTACGGAGGGGTCCACTTCATTGTGCCAGCCGTGGATGCCCCCGGCCAGGTTATGCACATTGGTGAAACCCTGTTGGCGAAAGTGTTCGGCCACACCGTTGCTGCGGTTGCCGGTGCGGCAGTAGAACACCAGCGTGGTGTCTTTGGGCAGGGCCAGGATTTTCTGCTCGTCCAGACGTTCGTCATTGGGCAGCACGGCGATGGCACGCTCACTTTCCGGGCGTACATCGATGAGGTGCAGAGGTTCGCCCTTGTCCATCATGGCCTTCAGCTCCGTGGCCGACAACTGATTGACGGGCTTGGG
>JALWTZ010000228.1 GCA_026993285.1 Lysobacterales bacterium
GGCCGATGCCCCGCAGGCTCATGCCATCCAGGGCCGGGCCCTTGGCTTTCTCGCTGGCGGCCACGGCCGGCAGGGACAACATCAACGACAACAAAACAATGACAACACGACGCATGGGGCAGGCTCCCGGGCTACTGACAACCGGGCCATGTAAGCGCAAAGCGCGGGAAAAGGCAATGTGCCACAAGCCACGGTTGGCCCGCCATCCATGGTCATCCGCCGTCATCTGTGGCATGGTATCGCGCAATCACAACACGATGGAGGAGAAGAGAGATGACTGTACAACGCGCAATCACCGCCATGGCCGGGTTCATGATCCTGCTCAGCCTGGGGCTGGGCCATTTCACCGGCCAGATCGACATCACCCAGCCTTCCTGGCTGTGGCTCACCGCCTTTGTGGGCCTGAACCTGTTTCAATCATCCTTCACCGGCTTCTGCCCGGCCGCCAAGGTCTTCAAGGCCCTGGGCATGAAAGACCTGGAAACCAGCTGCGGCTGACCCCATCTTGCTCACACCGGGCGCCAATTGCGCCCGGTGTGAAACCCGCCCCGCTTTCTGTCGCTCCAATACGGTATAACGGTATAGCAACACTGTGAACAGGAGGCCAAGATGACGGGAACCCCCGGCAGAGAAAGCCTGATCCTCGAACCCACCGCCATGAGTGCCTGGCACCGGCTGGTACGAGAGGCGGCCGAAGCCTGCCAGGTGCGGCTGGACGAAAACCTGGAAGGCTACCTGGTACAAACCCTGATCCACCTCACCCGCGATCTGGAACTGGGCCAGCACGCCGTGGCTCTGCAATACCTGCGGGCGTTGCAGCAAACCGGTCACCAGGCCGGCGTGGACCTGCGCCGGGTGGGCGACCACTGTCTGCTGCTGGCCGGCCTCTACCCCGGCCTGGCCCGCAAGCGCATGGTGCGCGTCTCCTACTTCGTGCAGATGGGCCGTTCGGCCTACGCCCACCTCAGCGACCGGCTGGAACAGCAACAGCAATGGCTCTACCGCCAGCTATCCGAGGCTTTTGTTCATCTCACCGACGTACTGCACGGCCTGCGCGGTGAACCGCCCTTCAGCGAACTGGAAGCCATGGAATACTGGCAGGACACCGGCAGCCCCGCCCAATACCGCCGCCTGCGCCAACGCTTCGGGCCGGGCTGGGTCAGCGAACCGCCGGCGGGTGGCTGAATGCGCTCCCTAACCCGGCAGCTTGCCTCACGCCATCCACCATAGCAAAATGCGCATGTACAGCCAGAGCAATACACATACAAGCCATGCGTACCAACATTGTCATTGGTGACAAACTCCTGTCCGAGGCCCTCAAGGCCTCCGGCCTGCGCACCAGGAAGGAAGCCGTGGAAGCCGGCCTCAAGGCCCTGATCCGGCTGGAGAAACAGGCGAGCATCCGCAACCTGCGCGGCAAGCTCGAATGGACCGGCGACCTGGATGCCATGAGAAAGGATGGATGATACTGGCCAGTGCCAATGTATAGCTCGATAATTTCAAGCACTTAGTAACTCCTGAGACCTGCTCCCTTATACAGTACATAGTCCCTAATTCTGTATTCATGGCACTGGCACTCTTCTAAACACACGAATCTGATCCAACAAACCCGCCAGGCCTTTCTATTTGATATTTTCAACCTTGTTCATTAAAAAAATTCCATCTTCGCTTCTGCTTTGTAGCATATTGTAGAAAAATATTTATATACAATAACGGATTTGACTTTTTAAAATTTGTGCATAGAATGCGCATCTGCGCAGAATGAATTATGCGCATGGACCCAAGAAAGGAGTATATTTTTATGAAACACCAAACACCAAACACCAAACACCAAACACCTTCTATTAAAACCAACCACCATCATAACCCTTTCTCTTCTACTAGGGGCTTGTGTTATCAATCTAGGTATAACAGGCGCACGAGTGTGGCTACAATGCGAACTACCTGAGTTTGCTTGCAAATGGAAAGAAAGAATTGATGGCCAGTTTGACAAGACAGCTCTAACAGAAGATCAAATTGATCAGTTCAACCCTGCCCTAATTTATATTGAAACCAGCTCCTCTAATATACTACCTACATTTGCACAGACTATGGCAAATATTCCCCTCTTGGATGGCTACAACACCATCAGCTCTCGTAGTTTTAATTTATACAGATCAGGAAATAGATATTATCTTTCTGACCCCTATTCCGTAAAAACATGGTTACTCTCCAATGCAGAGACTTTCGATACGGTTGATATTGAATTGCCAAATATGGATTTTATTGAACAAACGGGAAATAATAATGTTGTTATTGAACTATTCTACAATGATGATCTGATTGGAGGAGGAAGTTTCTCGGCATATCTGGGTGGCAACAATTGTACAAATTGTCAGCAACAGTAACCGAACCCGTGCTGCTGTAGATACAGCAGCACGGCATTGCGAATAAAAAAGGACCTAATCATGCGACTTCTCATCCTGATTCTTATCATTTCACCCGTACTGGCAAATGCTGGAGTTACCAAAAACCAAATGAATGGATTCTTTGTTAACAACAGCAAGTTTATCCAATGGGATGCCTACTCCATCAACTACAAGGAAAAAGCTTCTTCCTGCAACCGACCGGTTGACAGGTGGAAAGATGGCTTGTGGCGAGTAGAAACTCTGGTTCCCTGCAAAGCCAAACCTACCGATCCACAAATCAAAAAAGCAAATGCACTTTTCAAGAAAATACTTTCTGAATTACACTCCAGTGAGCAACAGCTCTTCAAAGACCAGGAAGTTAAACTCAAGCTGGTCATGGTGCCAAATACCATGAACTTTCGCTGGAAAAAGAAGGCCGCATATCGTAATCGCATCCCCTTGCTACTGGTCCAGTCACTGGGAGATGATGTGAACCTACAGACAAGACTCTGGATTGAAACCATATATCATGAACTGAGCCATGCCATTCTGTTAAACAAACGCATAGAAGGTGATATTAAACCCGGTTATCCAGAAGAGGTTTTTTCGACCATTATGGGGCAATGCGCAAAATACATGGCAGGCTCCGATGACATAGGGCAGCTGCCTTTGCCTGACCTTTATGCGTTTTATCAATCCGGCAAGCCCCTGAGCGAGTATTACAGCAAAATCGGAATGGAAGAAGTCATCAACTCTCAAGGAGACAGCAACGGAAGCGAACCGGTAGAACAATACATTCGTGCCGCATTCATGCTTTGGGACCGCTTTGGTCGCCACCCCAAAAACCATGACGAAGTAATCAGCTATTGCAACAACCTGGCCATGAATCCGAATCGGATATTCGATGAACTGAAACAATAACCCTGCAAAAGCTTTTCTATTCTGTTTATACCAACTTCACCCGCGCAAACTTGCGCTTGCCCACCTGCACCACCAGGCTTTGCCCGGCGGGCAGGCGCAGGTTGCGCTCGCTGACCTTTTCCCCGTCCAGTTTCACCGCGCCCTGCTGAATCATGCGCAAGGATTCGCTGGTGCTGGCGGTCAGGCCCGCTTCGCGCAACAGCACGGCCACCGGCAGGCCGTCGGCACCGGCTTCCAGGGTCAGCTCGGGCATGTCGTCGGGCAGCTGGTTTTTCTGGAAACGCTGGATGAAATCCTCCTGCGCCCGCCGGGCGGCGGCGGCATCGTGGAAACGGGTGATGATCTCCTCGGCCAGCAGGAACTTGATATCCCGCGGGTTGGCGCCTTCTTCCACCTGCTGTTTCAGCCGGGCGATTTCCGCCGTGCTGCGGAAACTGAGCAGGTCGAAATAGCGCCACATCAGGCTGTCGGAGATGGACATGATCTTGCCGAACATTTCTTCCGGCGTATCGGTCACGCCGATGTAGTTGCCCAGGGACTTGGACATCTTCTGCACCCCGTCCAGCCCTTCCAGCAGGGGCATGGTCAGCACCACCTGCGGCGGCTGGCCATACTGCTGCTGCAGGTGACGGCCCATGAGCAGGTTGAACTTCTGGTCGGTGCCGCCCAGCTCCACATCGGCCCGCAGGGCCACCGAATCGTAGCCCTGAATCAACGGGTAGAGAAATTCATGCACCGCGATGGGCTGGTTGCCGCGAAAACGCTTGTCAAAGTCGTCCCGCTCCAGCATGCGGGCCACGGTGTACTGGGCCGCCAGCTTGATCAGCCCGTCGGCACCCAGCGCATCCATCCATTCGGAATTGCGCCGCACCTCGGTACGTTCGGGGTCGAGAATCTTGAACACCTGTTCCTTGTAGGTTTCGGCGTTGGCGGCCACTTCCTCCCGGGTGAGCGGCTTGCGGGTGACATTCTTGCCGGTGGGGTCGCCGATCATGCCGGTGAAATCCCCGATGAGAAAGATCACCTGGTGACCCAGTTGCTGGAACTGGCGCAGCTTGTTGATCAGCACGGTATGGCCCAGATGGATATCCGGGGCCGTGGGGTCGAAACCGGCCTTGATCCGCAGGGCACGGCCTTCGGCAGCCGCCTTTTTCAGCCGTTGTTCCAGCTCGTCCAGCTTGATGATTTCATCGGCGCCACGGCCGATTTCGGCCAGCGCTTCGTCAACGGATGGGCTCATTGCGCATTCCACCAGAGGGCAAAGGGCGGATTCTACTCGCGCGCCGGTCAAAAACGAAGCCTCCCATTGCAGGAGGCCTCGGCAACCCGGTCTCAGTGCTTGTGCTTGCTCGGCCTGCGATCCCGGCTCGATGAGTGGGTATGAACCACTTTCCATTCATCTCCCACCTTGCGGAACAGGAAGGTCTGGTAGCCGGTCTTGTCGAACACGCGCCCGTTCTTGCGTACCTTGCCCTTCACCGCCGTATCGGCCACGGCCCAGGCAAAGCCCTCGCCCTCGAAATGGATCTCGATATTGGCGAAATCCAGCTCCAGGTACTCCAGCGCGTCCTTTTCCGGCTCCACATGGTGGCTGACCAGATCATCCAGCCCCTTGTTCTGGCCGCCGGATTCGATATAGCGCGCGCCAGGAAAATCCAGATAGGTCTGGCGGAAGGGGGTGCCGTCCCCCTGTTCCCAGCCCCGTTCAATGCTTGCGATAATCTGCCGGATGGCCTGTTCATCCGCGCTGCGGTCTGCCGTTGCCGCAAGCGCCTGCAGGCTGACAAGCCACAGGGCCAATATGCCGTATTTCATCATGTTCGTTACACACTCCTAGGGGTTGAGGAAGCGCAAGTATAACAGTTGGCGAGAATGCTTCTCATTTAGGCATATATTCCAACTTGCTCAACTAGGCTACAATCGGCCAACTTCCAAAAGACTCGAGACAGGTTTCCCCATGAGTGATGCCAAACGCCAAACCATCGAAGACGTGCTGGGCAAGCTGCACGACCCGCACACCGACGAAAGCCTGCTGGACAGCCAGGCCGTCAAGGAAATCGATACCGAATCCGACCCCGCCCGCGTGCGCATCGTGCTGGGTTACCCGGCCGATGGCTATCTGTCACAACTGAAGCAGGAAGCCAGCCAGGCGCTGGAAGCCGCCGGCGTGCCGGCGGAAGTGGATGTGAGCTGGAAAGTCACCCCCCACAAGGTGCAGAAAGACCTCACCCCGCTGGCGGAAGTGAAGAACATCATCGCCATCGCCTCGGGCAAGGGCGGCGTGGGCAAATCCACCACCACCGTCAACCTGGCCCTGGCCCTGCAGGCCGAGGGCGCGAAGGTGGGCATACTCGATGCCGACATCTACGGCCCCAGCCAGCCGCGCATGATGGGCATCACCGGCCGGCCCGAATCCGAAGACGGCCAGAAGCTGGAACCCATGGAAAACTACGGCCTGCAAACCATGTCCATCGGCTACCTCATCGAGGAAGACTCGCCGATGATCTGGCGCGGCCCCATGGTCACCCAGGCCCTGCAGCAACTGCTGCGCAACACCCAGTGGA
>JALWTZ010000229.1 GCA_026993285.1 Lysobacterales bacterium
GCCGGTTTCCAGTACCCGGTTGTTGCCGGTATCGGTGATATAGAGGTGCTTGCCCACCTGGATGACATCAGAAGGAAAACGCAGCACCGTATCCGGCTCGGCGAAAGGGTCCGGGTAGCGGGTTTCGTAGTTGAGGCGGTCTTCCACCGCCGCCTGCTCCAGCAGGCTGTCCAGATATTCGCCGATTTCGTCCCCCCAGTTGATGCCCTCGCGAAAACCACGCACCTGCCCTTCCGGATCCACCACGATGGTGGTGGGCCAGGCTTCGACACCCAGCATTTTCCAGTAGTCGTACTGCTGGTCACTGGCGACAAAATGGCGGATATGAAACTGGTTGATCACCTTGCGCAGAAACTCCACTTCCTGTTCGCAGGGATAGCGGGGGCAATGAATACCCACTACATAGAGCTGTTCCTCGAACTGGTTTTCCAGCCTGCGGATCTCCTTGAGCATGCGCTGGCAGTACTGGTTGCCCGCGGTCCAGAAATATACCAGCAGCGCCTTGCCGCGAAAATCCGCCACACTGGGCTGGCGAGACAGGTTGGCCCAGAGCAGGCTGTCGGGAAATTCGGGTAGTTCAGGCACCGGCTCGCTCTCCTTCCAGATCGTGCAACAGGGATTCGCAGGCATCTTCCAGCAGATTCAGCACATGCTCAAAGCCGTCACTGCCGCCGTAGTAGGGGTCGGGCACATCGCCGCCGGCACTGCCAAAATCCAGCATTTTTTTCAGCTTGTGCCGATGCTCGGGCGGGCAGATTGCCTTGAGATCCTCCAGATTGGACTGGTCCATGGCCAGGATCAGATCCTGACAGGCAAAATCCTCTGCCGTAACCTTGCGCGCACGCTGCCCATCCAGTGAAATGCCCCGTCGCGCAGCTGCCTGCCGTGCACGACTGTCCGGGGGTTCACCCACATGATAGGCATGGGTACCGGCTGAATCCACTTCATATTGGCCGGCTACGTCATGCCGGTCCAGGCAGTGACGAAATACCCCTTCCGCAGTTGGGGATCGACAAATATTTCCCATGCATACAAAAAGTATTTTCCGTTTCAACCCCAATTCCTCCCATGATCGCCGCTGCCTATTGTGCAGGATTTTCGCCAGTATAGAAATGCGTGTTATCGTACGGGTTTAGAGAGTTCAACCAGCGTGCATGCATAAAGGGTTCTTTTTTCTCATGATCTGGCTGGCCAGCCTGACGGTGGCCGCGAACGATGCATCACTGCGCCTGCAATTGAGTTGGTCGCACCAGTTTGAATTTGCAGGCTTTTATGCCGCTGCTAAACAGGGCTATTTCCGGGACGTCGGGCTGGAGGTGGAAATCCGCCCTTGGGATGAGCAATACAGCCTGGAAGCCCTGGAACAGGGCAAGGTCGATATTGCCATTGTCGGCAGCCCGGTGTTGCAACGCCTGGCCGAGGGACATGACCTGCAGCTATTGGGTGCCACTTTTCAACATTCACCACTGGTTTTTCTCAGCCATGAGCCCATTCTTAACCTGCGCCGGGATCTCAAGGGCAAGCGTGTCATGGGGGCAGAGACTTTCGAGCTGCAGGCCCTGCTACAGCGTGCAGGCCTGAGCAACCGTGACATCATACGCCTGCCCCATGATCGAAGTCTGCAATCCTTCATCGACGGGAAGGTAGACCTGTTCACCGCCTTTGCCACCAACCAGCCCTTTGCCCTGCGTGAACGGAACATTCCCTTCTGGGTGCTGGATCCAAAATCCTATGGCATTGACGGCTATCAGGATCTCTGGGTCATCCGCCGGCAGGATGCACAGACACGACCCCAGGTTTTCGCTCGTTTTCGCCAGGCTGCCATCCAAGGGTGGCAGTATGCCCTGGCCCACCCGGACGAGATCGTCGACTACATTCATGATGAACTGGGCAGCCAGAAAAGCCGGGAAGAATTGCGCAACGAAATGGAAGCTTCACTGCCCCTGATTGACAGCGGGGAACACCCTTTGGGTACGGTGGACCTGCAACGACTTCAGGCACTGTTCAGTCAACTGGCCAGCCTGGAGATGATCTCGGATGCACAGCTCAATACCATGAACTGGGAACGACTGGTCTTCTCCGCGCGCATGACCCAGCTGACTCCGGCCGAGTTGCAATGGATTCAGGACCACCCGGTAGTTCGCCTGGCCAATGATATCTACTGGCCTCCTTTTGAATTCATTGATGAATACGGCCAGTATCGGGGCATGGTCGCGGAACTGCTGCAACTGGTCAGCCAGCGTACCGGCCTGCAGTTCCAGCCCGTACAGAAACAAAGCTGGCAGGAAGTGGTGCAAGGTGTCAAAGAGGGCCGGCTGGACATGTTCTCCGCTGCCGTGGCCACGCCCAATCGCAAGCAATTCGCTCATTTTACCCAGCCGTTTTTCTCCTTTCCCATGGTCATGCTGGCTCGGGAAGGCCATCCTGTCATTACGAATATCGAAGAACTGGAAAATGAAGACATTGGTGCCATTCGAGGCTATTCTTCAGACGAGCTCCTGAGCCGTATGCATCTGCAATCCCGCTTGCACCGATATACCAATCTGGAGCAGGCCATGAATGCGTTGCTTTCCGGTGAAATCGATGTATTGGTAGACAATCTCGTCAGCCTGAATTACCTACTTTATGAAGAAAGAATCACCGGTTTTGTCGTTGTAGGGCAATTGGGCGAGGCCTTTGACCTGGCCATGGGTGTCCGCAAGGACCTGCCCCTGTTGTATTCCATTATTTCCAAAACCCTGGCCGATATTGATGATGCAGACAAGCAGGCCATCTACCAACGCTGGTTACAGTTGAAAGTGGTGCGCGCCACCGACCACAGCCTGCTGCTGAAAGTGGTGGCCATCAGTGGTTTGGTTGTTCTGGCACTGTTTGTGCTGATCGGCTGGCAACGCCGGCTGTCCAAACAGATGAACCAGCAACTGCAGCTGGTCCAGGAACTCACCTTCTCCGCAGAAACCGATCCGGATGGCGTGATCCGCAACAGTACGGAAAATTTTGCCAAACTGCTGGGCCAGCCGGTGGAAAAACTGCTGGGACAAACCCACCCACTGTTTCAGCAAAGCGCACAAACCAAGCGCCTTGAGGAAACGCTGCGAAACGGACAAAGCTGGGTGGAAGAAATACAACTGCCGGGCCCGCCCAGAACCCTGTATCTGCGCTTTCAGGCCAATCCACACCGGGTGCGTGGCAAGCTCCGCAGCGTGCACATTACCTGCAGCAACCAGACCAGTGAAAAACTGCTGGAACAGGCATCCTTGCAGGACAGCCTGACCGGCCTGTCCAACCGCCGCCATTTCAACCGGATCTTCGCCCGGGAAGTGCAGCGAGCACGGCGGAACGGGCAAACCTTCTACTGGGCCATGCTGGATCTGGACCACTTCAAGAATCTCAATGACGAACTCGGTCATCAGAAGGGTGACGAAGCCCTCGTTCAAGTAGCAGAACTGTTCCTTACGCACTTCAACCGTGCCGGAGATGGCATTTTCCGTCTGGGCGGGGAGGAGTTCGGCCTGATGATCCAGCTCAGCGATGAACAACAACTCAAACCCAAGCTGGAAGCACTGCGAGCGGCCGTGGAAGCGCTGGCCATTCCCAATCCGGTGGAGCCGGGCGGGGTGCTGACCATTTCCATCGGTGCGGTCATCGTGCCCCCGGACATACAGGCATCACCCGAACGCATCTACCAGCAGGCTGACGAACTGCTCTACCAGGCCAAGGCTGCCGGGCGCAACAAGGTCATGATCCGCCGGCTGGATACAGGCGAACCCCGTCAACAGGCGACAAGCGGTTCCTGAACAGGCTTGATTGAAAGCAAAACCGGTTCAGGCCGGCCCGGCCGATTACGCCCCGGCATGCTGTCGGGCCAGCAGGGCCTGGCTGGCGCGCGATGCCGGTGCCCGCCCCAGTTGCTCCGATACCCACCAGCCCGCTTCGGCCACCGCCTGCAGGTCCACGCCGGTGGAAAGCCCCAGCCCCTGGCAGAGAACGAGCACATCCTCGGTGGCCACATTGCCGCTGGCACCGGGGGCATAGGGGCAACCGCCCAGGCCGGCCACGGCACTGTCCACGGTGCGGATGCCCAGTTCCAGTGCCTGGCAGACATTGGCCAGCGCCATGCCCCAGGTATCATGAAAATGCACCGCCAGCCGCGACAGGGGCAGTTCGGCGGCCACGGTCCGGATCAGCTCACGGGTCAGCCGCGGGTTGCCCCTGCCGATGGTATCGCCCAGGGAAATCTCGCCACAGCCCATCTCGGCCAGGGCCAGCGATACCTCTGCCACCCGCGCCAGTGGCACCACGCCCTCATAGGGGCAGCCCATGACACAGGAAACATAGCCGCGCACCCGGCAGCCAGCCGCGCGGGCCTGTTCCACCACCGGCCGGTAACGCCGCAGCGAGGCCGCCACATCGCAACCGATGTTTTTTTGGCTGAAGCTGTCACTGGCGGCGGCGAATACGGCAATGTCCCGCACACCGGCGGCCAGCGCCCGCTGCAGGCCCTTTTCGTTGGGCACCAGCACCGGATAGCGTTGCGCGCCGTCCAGCTCCAGCGCCTGCAGCACGGCTTCGGTATCGGCCATTTGCGGCACGGCCCGGGGGCTGACCAGGGCACCGGCCTCGATGACCTTAAGCCCGCTGGCCGCCAGGCGCCGGATCAGGGCCACCTTGTCGGCCGTGGCCAGGGGGCGGGGTTCGTTCTGCAGCCCGTCACGCGGGCCCACTTCCACGATGGTGACGAAATCGCTCATTCCAGCTCCAGCAGCAACTGCCCTTCCTGCACGCGATCACCCGCCGCGACCGCGCAGACCTTGACCTTGCCGGCATCGCTGGCCTGCAGGCGGTGTTCCATTTTCATCGCCTCCAGCACCAGCAGGGTTTGCCCGGCTTCCACCGAATCGCCCTCGGCCACGCGGCATTCCAGCACCTGCCCGGGCATGGGCGCGTGCAGGCGTTTGGCGCCAGCCGCCGCGGCCGTTCCCCGTGAACGGGCCGGCCGCACTTGCAGGCTGCGGCCTTCGCAGCCGAGCTGCCAGCCATCTTCCTGCGGGTCGATCTGCCACACCCGGGCCTGGCCGTCGATTTCCAGCAACAGGGTATCATTGTCATCCAGCAGGCGCAGCGACAAGGGTTCGCCCCCGTCCAACCGGGCCGTCCAGCCCTTGTCATCAAAACACAGGCACAGGGTATGCACGGCATCGGCCACCTGCCAGCGGAACAGGAAACGGGCCGGGCCGTTGACGGACAAGGGCGCGGTACCGTCTTGCAAGGCTTGCCACAAGGCCAGCGCAGCCAGTGCCTGTGCCGTGTCCAGCGGTTCGGCCTGCGCGGCCTGCGGCTGCTGGTCCAGCCATTGCACATGCACTTCCCCTTGTTGCATGGCCGGCTGCCGCAGCAGTCGCAACAGGGCCTCGCGGTTGTTGATCACCCCGTGAATCCGCGTCTGCCGCAAGGCCCGTTCGGCCAGCCCCAGCGCCGCCTGCCGGTTTTCACCGTGCACGATGAGCTTGGCCAGCAGGGAATCGTAATGCGGGCTGATCACATCTCCGGCCTGAAAACCGCTGTCCACCCGCAAACCCGGCAAGGATGGAAATTGCAACCGTTCCAGCCGGCCGGTTTGCGGCAGAAAGCCCCGGGCCGGGTCTTCGGCGCAGAGGCGCATTTCGATGGCGTGGCCCTGCATGCGCAGGGCTTCCTGCCGCAGGGTGAGCGGCTCACCGGCGGCAATTTTCAGTTGCCAGGCCACCAGGTCCACACCGGTGACCGCTTCGGTGACCGGATGTTCCACCTGCAGGCGGGTATTCATTTCCATGAAATACCAGCCGCTGTCATCCAGCAGGAATTCCACCGTGCCGGCCCCGGTGTA
>JALWTZ010000230.1 GCA_026993285.1 Lysobacterales bacterium
AGGCGCATCATGCGGCCACCCCCCTTGGCCTGTTTGCCGACAATCCACTGGATGGTTTCGTCACCAAAGCGCAGGGCCAGCAGGGTACCTGCGCCCTGATCCGCACCCGGTTCGGCCAGGTTGAGCCTGGGCAGCCATTCGGCGCGTGCGGTTTTTTTCTCGACCTTGCGTGCTTCGGCCAGCTGCTGCAACAGTTGGCGCAGCTTGTCGCTATCGGCCGGGTAATGGCTCTTTTCCACGACGGTCCAGCCACGTTCACCTTTTTCCAGATGGGTCTGGCTGTTGTGCTGGCGAATGTGTACGGCATCCAGATGCTCGGCGCGTGATGCCAGGTTCTCCAGCAAAGGCTGCGCATTTTCCGCATCCGACCGGGTATCCGGCTCATAGAGCCGGTTGGCGAGAAACAGGCCCAGCATGGCTGCAAACAGGGCCAGAACCAGCTTGTGGCTTGTTTTCATGCTTGTCTCCTCTTGCGTTGACGCCAGACCAGATAGAGGGCAAAAGCGGTGATCAACAGTGGCATGCCGAAGATGTTGATGAATTTGATGCGGCTGCCCAGTTGTTCAATGCCCTGGTTCAGCTCATGCTGCACACTGCGCAGCTGCTTGCGAATACGCAGCTTTTCCTGCTGGAACTTGCGCAAGGTCTCCTGCTGCTCCGGGCTGAGTAACAGTTGTTGATCACCGGTTTTCTGTTTTTGCAGGGCGGTGAGTTTCTGCTCGGTTTCACGCAGTTGTTGTTGCAGCTGCTCTTCCGTATCCCGCAGGCGAGCCTCGGCTTCCCGTTGCAATTGTTGCACCACCAGGAAGGGACGGCGGCTGCTGGCATGGCCGCGAATGGAAATCAGATCGGTGCTGCCAGTCAGCTGATCAGCGAGATTGAACACCAGATCACCATTGTCGGCAAAGGCGGAAACCAGTTGCTGGCCGAGAAAGGCCTGACGGCGTACCCAGAGCCGGTCGGTCAGCACATCAGTATCGGCTACCAGCACCACCACGGCATTGTTGGCCGTTTTCTGCTCTCCTTCCGGCCAGGCCAGGGGCAGCTTGCCACTGAGGCGCACGGCCAGCGGGTAGCGTTCGCCGGTTGCACTGAAACCCTTGGCGAGGATGTCCGGGTTGGGCAGGAAGTTGAGCCGTGCCGCGTCAGTGGGCATGGCCAGCTCGGAACTCTGTGCCAGCAGGGTCTGTTCCACGCCTTCACTGGCATCCAGGCTGAAATAGCCGCTGGATGAGAGAATGACCTGATCCAGCTGGCTGGTGGCGGCATCCTCCTGGTTCAGGCCATCCCGCTGGATACCGATGATGCCCAGATGGCGCACCGGGCGGCCATCGGGCGCGGAGACCTGCAGGCCATAGGCGGCGTCCAGCAAGACCTTGCCGGTGTCGAAGTGCACGCCCCAGGCCTTGAACAGCGGAGCCAGGCTGGAGCTGCGGTCGGCACGGATGGCGGCCATGGGGTTGTTGGGATCCTGTCCGGCACTGTCCTGTTCGGCCAGTGGGTCCACAAAGGCCAGCAGGTGGCCGCCAGCGGCCAGATAGCGATCGATGGCCTTGAGGGTGTCTTCCGGCAGGTTTTTCGGGTGTACCAGTACCAGCAGGGCCAGTTCATCGGGGATTTCACTGCTGTTTTCAGCCAGCAGTTGCAGGTCGAAGAGTTGTTCCAGTTGCTGGTAGATGACCCAGGGCTGGCTCATCTGCCGGGTGGCGGGGTCGAAGCCCCCTTGCATCTTCAGGCTGCTGATCAGGCCCACTTTGGGCAGGTCCGGGTGCTGCAGGGTATAGATCAGCTTGCTCAGGTCGTATTCCAGCAGTTTTTCCTTGGCCGGATCGAAGAAGGGGATGGCCATCTGGTCGTCCAGGCTGTTGCTGCCGGCCAGACCAAAGTAGATTTCCTCGCCGCTGCGGCCCAGGGGCACCGGCCGGATACCGGCCGCCGCGGCTTCGTCCTCGGCCTCGGAGTAGGGTTCCGGGTCCACTTCCACAAGCAGCAGCTTGCCGTTGGCTTCTTCCTCGTAGGTATGCAGCAGTTCCCGTACCCGCTGGGCATAGCTGCGAATACCAGGCAGGTTGCGGCTGGCCTTGTCGGAGAAATAGAAGGTCAGCCGCAGCGGCTCATCGATCTGGCGCAGGATGTTGCGGGTGCCTTTGGTGAGGGTGTACTGCCGGTTTTCGGTAAGGTCCACTTTCCAGCCGGCCAGGATTTTCTGGTTGATGGCGGCCAGGGCCACGAAGGCCAGCACCAGGGCCAGCAGCAGTCCGGCGGTCCAGGTTTGTTGCTTGTTCATCTTCCGGCCTCCTCAGTCTGCTTTCTTCGCTTCGATGATCAGCTGGTTGGCATAGAGCCCCAGGCCGATGACCAGCAGGAAATAGACCACGTCCCGCAGCTCCACCACGCCCCGGCTGATGGACTGGAAATGGGTGAGGAAGCTCAGGGAGGCGATGGCGTCCACCAGCCCCTGGGGCAGCCAGCCCCGGAAGAAATCCAGCACCATGTCCAGGCCGGTAACCATCATTCCGAAGCAGGCCACCACGCTGAGAATGAAGGCGATGACCTGGTTGCGGGTCAGGGCCGAGAGGCTGCTGCCGATGGCCAGATAGGCCCCGGCCATGAGAAAGCTGCCCAGGTAGGCGGCGAGTATGACACCGTTGTCCGGGTCACCCAGGTAGTTGACGGTGATCCAGATGGGGAAGGTCAGTGCCAGGGCCAGGCCGGCAAACAGCCAGGCAGCCAGGAACTTGCCCAGGATGGCATCCTTCAGGGAAATGGGCAGGGTCAGCAGCAACTCCAGGGTGCCGCTTTTGCGTTCCTCGGCCCACAGGCGCATGGAGATGGCCGGGATCAGGAACAGATACAGCCAGGGATGGAACAGGAAAAAGGGCTGCAGGTCCGCCTGGCCACGTTCATAGAAGCCGCCCAGGTAGAAGGTGAAGGCGGCACTGAGCATGAGGAAGATGACGATAAAGACATAGGCAACCGGGGTGGCAAAGTAACTGAGCAGTTCCCGGCGCATGACGGCTTTCATGGCTTGCATCAGTTGCGCTCTCCCATGGTGATGGCGCGGAAGACTTCATCCAGCCGTCCGCGTTCCAGTTGCAGGGATTGCACCGGCCATTGTTCCTTGTCTGCCAGTGCCTTGATATGGGGGAAGGGTGTTTCCTTCTCCCTGGGGAATGCCGTCAGACCGTCGGTATGGACTTCCACTTCCGCCACCATGGGCAGTTGGGCCAGCTTGTCGCGGTAGCGTTCGGGGTTTTCCAGACGCAGCGTGACGGCCAGGTGATAGCGCGAGCGCTGTTCCAGGGCTTCCGGTGTGTCATCTGCCAGCACCTTGCCACGGGCAATGATGACCGCGCGTGTGCACAGGGCTTCCACTTCCTCGAGAATGTGGGTGGAAATGAGAATGATGCGATCCTGGGCAATCTGCTGGATCAGCTCCCGGACTTCATGTTTCTGGTTGGGGTCCAGCCCGTCGGTGGGTTCGTCCAGCAGCAGGGCCTTCGGCTTGTGCAGGATGGCCTGTGCCAGCCCGACGCGCCGCTTGAAACCCTTGGAAAGCGTATCGATAGGCTGTCTCCAGACCTTGTCCAGATGCAGCTGCGCCACCACTTCATCGAGGGCCTGCTTGCGACTGGTGCCTTGCAGGCCGCGGATATCGGCAATGAAGTGGAGGAATTGTTCTGGCGTCATCTCGCCCCAGGCGGGCGCGCCTTCGGGCAGATAGCCCAGCATGCGGCGGGCGGCGAGTGAATCGTGCACCACATCCTTGCCAAACAGGCTGGCAGTACCGGATGTGGGAGTGAGAAAGCCGGAGAGCATTTTCATGGTGGTGGACTTGCCGGCACCGTTGGGCCCCAGCAGCCCAACCACTTCACCCGGCTCGATCTGCAAATTGAGATCGTCCACGGCCACGAAGTCTCCGTAACACTTGCGCAAGTGTTGCGTGACAATCATGGTGTATCCCCTTTTTTTTCCTGAGTTGATGGGTTTCATTCAATGCTGCCATGAACAGACAAGCATCTATCGAACGGTTTCGACGGCATGCAACCGGCTGGTTAGAGGGCGATTGACTGAAAAGGTTCCATTACCATTTTCAGGAATGATTGTGTACAATCTCAGGGGTTTGGAGCAGTCATGAGGCGAAGGAAATGAAGGAAGAAGCCCTGCATGGCATCCGCCCCAGGCGAGTGCCGGTGGATGGAAGCATTCAGATCATGCAAGGTGATCTGCTGGAGGTTGCGCGTGTTCGGGATTTGTCCGCAACAGGCCTGCGAGTGGAAATGCCCAAGAGCTGGCGTGGCAAGGAAGGCCCGAATTACATCCTCGATCTGTTTCTTGATGATGACAGACATATTCACATGAAAGCATCCCTGAAGCGGATTCTGGCCGACTCTCTGGGGTTCGAATATCAGGAAATTCCGGATGAAAGTCAGTCCGCGCTGTGGGAAATCCTCGGTGAAGCCGCTTTCGTCAAGGAGCGTTTTCGCTAGTGTTGAATCACAGTACCGGAATCACGGGGCTGATTCCTATCCCATAAAAAAGCCGGTGAAGCGGGCTTCACCGGCTCAATCGGCTTGGGGGAATCGTCTGATTACAGATCGAAACTGTAGCCCGCGCTGGCCACGATGGTCCAGTCATCACCACTGATGTCGGTATTGCTGAGCATCAGCGACCAGTCCAGATCTTTCCAGGTCTTGCCCAGAGCCACGTTATAGTCGATGTAATCACCACCGCCATTGAAGTCCGTGCTGCCGATGTGCAGGCTCAGGCTCAGATCTTCTTTCAGGTCGAAACTGGCGTTGCCTTCCAGATAGCCCCAGTCACCATTGGTTTCGTACCAGTACTTCACACCCACTGGTCCAACATCGATACCGGCATAGATTTCCGTGGCATCGAAATCGGTCAGGCTGGGGTAGATGTAGCGGATGGCCCCAATGTCATAGCTGATGGAGCCGGCCTCACCGGCAAAGCCCAGATAGATGTCATCTTCCACACCTGCACCATTGCCCAGGGTGGACATCCAGGTACCAGCGTAGAAACCGCTGTCGTGTTCATAGTCGATACCGCCCTGGACAGCGGCGCCATCATTGGTTTGGGTGACTCCACGGAACAGATAGTCACTGACGACATAAACATTGGCACTGGTGCCGGCCTGGGCCAGGGATGCAGCGCCCAGCAGTGCACCGGCCAGCAGATAACGGGTCTTGGTTTGCATGGTTTTTCCTCCTGTTTGAATGGATGCTCAAACAGGAGCAAAAGCCATGCCAAGTAAATTAGTCTTTGAATACAAATAGTTACGCTTTCATGACGAGGCGTGGGCCGGCATGAATTGGTGCAGCTGTTTCAACAAGGTGCACCGAATTGGTGCGCCTGGACAAGGAGCTGGCCTACCAGGGCATCCAGCTCATGGGGCGGGCGATGTTCCAGCTCAGCGCGGCCATGTCATTCTGCATGCGTTGCGTGGTCACCACCATGTATTGCATGTTGTCATTCATTTGCTGCATCTGTTGTTGCATGGGTGCCAGCTCATCCAGGGATTGCATCTGGCCAGACATCTGTTGCAATTGCTCACGCATGGTCACCATTTCACTACGCATTTGCGCGATGTTGGCGCTCATGCTGTTGATATTCTGGTTCAGCGGGCCATCAATGCTGGCAGCAATCTGGTGCATGTCACTGGTGAGGCTGCGGATGAGAATAAAGCCATAGATGGCCAGCACGATAAAGGCGAACATGGCCGGATAGACCACGATCTCCCATCGGCGGGTGCTGCGCTCGAAGTTGCCCAGAAAGCGTTCGATGGCTTCAGGCGGCAGTATGACCGTGGGGGATTCTTCCGTGATCTTTTCTTCCACGTTTTCTT
>JALWTZ010000231.1 GCA_026993285.1 Lysobacterales bacterium
CCGTATCATCCAGATAGCCGGTAGCGGTGCTGTACAGGCTGGCACCGATCAGAATGTGGTTATGCGCCCCAGCGGCATGATTGCTGATGTCCAGCTGCAGTTGCAGGGTATCACCCGTGCTGGCCTGAGCCGGGTTGACCTGCAGGCCGTGAATTTCCAGCGGGCTGGAAATGTAGGCGCTGCGGTTACCGGCGGGGTTGCCATTGTCGTTGTAGTAGTGGTTGACGATCCAGTTGAACAGCTTGTTGCCATTGCTGTTGTAGGTCCAGCGCTGGCTGCCCCACTGGCTCAGGCCACGGCCATGACCAAAGCAACCCCGCCCCTGGGCCACGGCATCGGCCAGACAGGGCCAGCCGGTGTCTGGTGAACCGACGAAGCCATCACCACAGCTCAGGTCCGCATTGGTGCAGCTCAAACCATCGTTAGGGTCGTTCCAACTGTTGTTTTCGGCGGAAAATTCACTGCGGGCCGGTGTGCTGCCATAGGTGAGCATCATCCCTGGAGTTGTTTCGGCAGCCTGGTTGGTGCTGGTGCTGGTATCCGGGTCATTGACCTGGCAACAGGCATTGGAGCAAATATCATAGCGGCTGGTGCGTGGGTTGTTTACATGCCAGGCGCCGTAGGAGCGGTAGGCAATGCTGCCGGCACGAAGGGAATGGCTGTTCCAGCTGGGAATCCATTCATCGTTCAGGCCACGCTTGACATAGGTTTCCAGGCTGAAGGTACAGCTGTTGTCACAGGCGCTGCTGCTACAGCAGGTCTGGCTGCAGTTGGCATCGGCAAAGCCTACGGTAATACTGGCCGGCGGCGCAATCACGGTAGCCAGCAGGGCCTTTTCCTCTGCTGGCAGACTGGATTTTGGCAGGGGTGGATTTTGCTGGGTTTTCCAGGGGAAACGCGAAAGCCGTTCCGGAGGCTCGATCACATCCAGCCCGCGCCCCGGTTGCAGGTAAAGGATTTTCTTCAGCCAGCCGGCCTGAGGAAAAAAGGCCAGCCGCTGGCTGCGATAGCCGGGCGCATGGACTTCAAGCCAGCGCATCTGCTCGTCAGCGGTCTTGCTCGCGGGCAGGGGCCAGAGATAACGCAATCCGCCTGATTTGCTTGAGGATGCCATGGGCTCAGCCTGTTGCAGTACCAGTTGTCCACCCTGAACGGGCAGGGCGGTGGTGGCATCCAGCAGGCGAAGATCCAGCCCCATGTACCCCTTGGGCAAGGGCGGATAGCGTTGGTCGGCGGCTTTGACCAAGGGGTCCAGTTGCAGGGTCAGTCGGGTCTCCGGTGGCAGCCTGCGTTCCAGGGTCATGGTCTGGTAACCGGGCGCTTTCGCCCACAATTGCACGATGGATGTCTTGGCATTAATCCTGGTTTGCCCATTTACGGTACGGGTCTCTTCCTGGCCGTTTTCATCCAGCCACCAGACTTCGGCCTCCATGGCCATGCCGGTTTCGCTGTCTCTCAAATAAAGCTCCATGGCCTGGGCCGTGGTTCCGAATAACAGTAATAACAAGATGAGTGTTCGCATTGTTCGCTTAGGCTTGGGATGAAGGGCGCTTATTCTAACCTTGCTTTTCTGGAAAAAAAGCAATGGATACAAACGGATACATGATACAAATGGATACAAAACCATGAAGTGTCCGGCGACTATCCCCGATGTGGGCCACAGCGAGCCACGGGCCCTTGCTATACTTCGCCGCCATGCATGCACCTCGTGGTCCCTACACCAGCCCAGAAAATGAGGCCCTGAATGCCCGGGCCTTTCTGGGCGCCTTTCGTTACAGCCGGCGGGCGCTGGAGCTGGTCTGGTCCACCCACGCCGGCTTGACGCTGCTTTTTGCCACGCTGATTTTGCTGGCCGGTACCCTGCCGGCGGCCGCGGCCTGGGTAGGGCAGCAGATTGTCGATGCCGTGGTGGCTGCCATTCCCCAGGGCCAGGAAGCGGATTTGACCATCCTCTGGGAATGGGTGCTGCTGGAAGGCGTGCTCATGGGGGCCATTGCCGGTGTTCAGGCAGGGATCAGCATGTGCCAGTCCCTGCTGCGTGGATTGCTCAGCCAGAAAGTCAATGTGATGATTCTGGAAAAGGCGCTGACGCTCAATCTGGAAGACTTTGAAAACAGTGAATTCTACGACAAGCTGACCCGAGCCCGGCGCGAGGCCTCCGTGCGGCCCCTGAGCCTGGTCAACCGCACCTTCAGCCTGATTCAGAACCTGATTGCCCTGTTCAGCTATGGCGTGTTGCTGTTCCAGTTCTCGCCCTGGGCGGTGCTGATTCTTACCCTGGCGGGGCTGCCCGGATTTCTGGCGGAAACCAAGTTTTCCAATGATGCCTACAGGCTGGCCCGCTGGCGCTCACCGGAAGCGCGCCGGCGGATGTATCTGGAAACCCTGCTGGCACGGGAAGATTACACCAAGGAGGTCAAGGTCTATGGCCTCGGGCAACGCTTCTTGCACTGGTACCGCGACATCTTCCACAAGCTGTTCGCCGAGGAAAGGCGGCTGGTGCTGCGGCGGGGCTTCTGGGGGCTGGCCTTTACCCTGCTGGGCACGCTGGCCTTTTACGGCGCCTATGCCTGGGTGGCTTTTTCCACCGTAATCGGCCGCATTACCCTGGGGCAGATGACCATGTATCTGCTGGTGTTCAAGCAGGGGCAGTCGGCGGTTTCATCCGCGCTTTCGGCCATCAGCGGCATGTATGAGGACAATCTCTACCTTTCCAATCTCTACGAGTATCTGGAGCAGGAAATCCGGCCCATGAGCGGCCAGGCCGAGAGCGGGCCGAACCCGGATGCGGGGGTGGAGTTCCGCCAGGTGAGTTTCACCTATCCCGGCAGTGACCGTCCGGCCATTGAAGGGGTGAGTTTCAGCCTGAAACCGGGCCAGTCCCTGGCGCTGGTGGGCGAGAATGGTTCGGGCAAGACCACGCTGATCAAATTGTTGACCCGGCTCTACGAGCCCACGGAAGGGGAAATCCTGTTTCAGAGCTTGCCATTACGGGACTGGAACCCCCAGGCCCTGCAGCGGCAGATTGCGGTGATCTTTCAGGATTTCGTCCGCTATCAGTTCCGGGTGGGCGAGAATATTGGTGTGGGTGACGAACCCAGGCTGGAAGACGAGGCTGGTTGGGCGGAGGCTGCGCATCTGGGCATGGCCGAAGCTTTTATTCACCAGTTGCCCGAGGGGTTTCACACACAACTGGGGCGCTGGTTCAAGGGTGGCCAGGAGCTTTCCGGTGGTCAGTGGCAGAAGATCGCGCTTTCAAGGGCGTTCATGCGGAAAACTGCGCGCATCCTTGTACTGGATGAACCCACTTCCGCCATGGATGCCGAGGCCGAGGCGCAGGTTTTTGATCATATTCGCAGCGTTCAGGACGATCGAATGACCATCCTGATCTCACATCGCTTTTCCACGGTGCGGCGGGCGGACCGGATTCTTGTAATGCGCGAGGGGCGCATCATCGAGCAGGGTGATCATGAAAGCCTGATGCAGCAGAACGGGCGCTATGCTCACTTGTTCAGGCTGCAGGCAAAAGGCTATGAATAGCAGTGTGATAGATTGATTATCTAAAGTTTTTTCAAACTTCTTCCATACGGTCAGCTTCCACATGAATGACAAAATGCTCACCTTCCTGGCGGGCAAATTGCTGAATGCGTGAAAGCATGGGTTCACGCAGTACATAACCCTTGGCCAGTAGCAACATGCCATCGGAGTTCAGCAGGTTGCGGCTGAGAATCATGCCTTCCTTCAGTTGCTCCGGGCGCAGGCGCAGCTCGCGCACGCTGCCTTCAGTTTCACCCTCGTTTTCCAGTACATGGATGAATTCAGTCAGCAGATACGGGTCGTAGCGGGGGGATTCACGCATCCAGGCGATGGCATCCACGGCACTGAGTTTTTCACCCAGCAACTGGCCGTGAATCAGCTTGTCGTAATCATTGGCAATGGCCAAAATGCGCGCGCCCAGGGGAATGTCTTCCCCCTTCAGGCCCTTGGGATAACCCTTGCCGTTGAACTGCTCATGTATGCCGGCAATGATGTGCGCGCTGTTCTGCAGTGGCTCCAGGGTCATCAATATGGATTCGGCCGTCTGGGTGTGCTTGCGGTAACGGTCACGCTCGGGGAAGGACATTTCACCCTCGTGCTTGCCGGCGATCTCGTCGGGTAGGGTGATCTTGCCAATGTCATGCAGCAGCCCGGCGAAATAGATATCGCGCACCTGTTCGTTGTCCAGCCCCAGTTTCTCGGCCACGGCGCGGGCGTGGTCGGCTACACGCTTGGAATGGCCTTCCGCACCGCCTTCTTCACGCAGGCGCACCAGTGAAGCGAATACGGGAATGGAGGCAAAATAGCTTTCTTTCAGCCGTTTGTGGGCCAGTCGCAACTGTTTGGTGCGTTGCTTGACCTTGTCCTCGAGAGTGGCGTTCAGCTGTTTCAGTTCTGCATTCTGTTTTTGGGTGAGCGCGTAGAGTCGGTCGCGTTCATCACGCAGGGCCTTCTGTTCCAGGGCCTGTTTGACGGTGAGACTGAGTTCGGTTTCGTTCCAGGGCTTGGAAATATAGCCGTAGATCTTGCCTTTGTTGATGGCCTCGATGGTGGCATTGATGTCGGAATAGCCGGTCAGCAGCAGGCGCATGGCTTCTGGGCGCAATTGTGCGGCTTGTTCCAGAAATTCCGCGCCATTCATTTCCGGCATGCGCATGTCGGAAATGATCAGATCCACCGGGGTTTCTTCCAGGATTTTCAGACCGGCCATGCCGCTTTCCGCCGTGTGGATTTCGTAGCCGGTACGGCGGAACAGCCTTTTCAGGGCATTGAGGATGTTGGGCTCATCATCGACCAGCAGTAGCTTGAAGGCTTTTGTCTGGGTGTCACTCACCGGTGGGTCTCCTGGCAGGGGATGCTAGATTATACATGTTGCGAGATACGATGCGGCCTGTGCAACAAGCGCGGATTCTTCTTTCCATTTCAGCATGTTCTTCAGCTAAGGAATTGATAAATGGCGATAATTTCTTTTGTAACAAAATCGTAACAGAGACTCTATAATATCCGGGCACATTCCCTTGGGTTCTCGGTTCATGTCCGGCAACATTCTCGCCTCCAATCCCTACAATCGCCTGCGAGCCGTCAAGGATCGCCTGGCCAGTATAGCGGTCACGCTGGGCGGCATCGGGGTTATTGTCGCGATCCTGCTGATTTTCATTTACCTGTTCTATGTCGTTTTGCCGTTGTTCAAGCCTGCCGAGGTTCAGGATCGTGGTCAGTGGGACTTGCAGGCCAGGAACATTTCACTGATCTCGGTAGACGAGCAGAATGAAGTGCTCTTTCTGATGAAACAGAATGGTGACGCTGCATTCATTCGCCTGGCGGATCAGCAGGTTCTTAAGCAACTGCCCGCACCGGTAGCGGCCCGATTCGCGGTGGAATCCACCTCCAATCCCGACTGGTTGCTTTCGGTCACGCAGGATGGCGGGTTGCTGCTTGCCCATCAGGTCTACAAGCAACGTTTCGATGCACAGGGCAAGCGCACCATTGAACCACATCTGGAATACCCGTTTGGCAGTACGCCTCTGGAAGTGTTCGATTCTCCGCAGGTGATTGTGCAGGCGGCCTGGGCCATGAATGAGGAAGAAGCCAGCATTGCACTGCTCGGCCAGGACCAACGCTTGCACTACCTTCGGCTGAGCATCAGTGAAAACATGCTGACCGAAGAGCTGGAACTAGAGCAGGAACGTTGGACCCTGCCGGGGCGGTTTGAAACGGAAGCCACCCAGAGTCTGCAGCTGAGCCTGGATGGCCGTTGGTTGTATATTCTTGATCACGACGGTGAAATCCTGCCCTGGGACATGA
>JALWTZ010000232.1 GCA_026993285.1 Lysobacterales bacterium
GCTGGCCTGCCACTACCCGGTACCCGCCAGCAGCCTGTACTCGGCGATCATGTGCATGTTTTGCGTCACAGCTGGCGTTTTGACCGGCACAGCGCCGTGGGGCAGCTGGCCCGCGCCATCGAGCAGGGCGCATTCGACAAGCTGCAACAAGTGCTGGAACAGCATCCTGAAACCCTGGCAAACCTGCAGCCCGATCAACTGGCAGACTGGGTCCAACAGGCTTACGGCCCGGTGCTGGCAGCCGAAACGGTGGAGCAGGCCCTGCGGTTTTACGAAAACGCACGCCTGTTGACGGTGCTGCGAAAGGGTGCAATGGGGCTGGAGCTGCTGACCGACAACATGGCCCGTCAACTGGGTTTCAGCCCGGATGGCCGAGGTTCATGGTTGCCGGCACACGGCATGCCATTCCTCATTCGCCAGAATGACCCGGAATATCGTTTATTCAATGGAGATACCGGCCTGTTCTGGCAGGAAGACGGCCAGTTATTCGCCTGTCTGCCCGATACCGACGGTACGGTCCGTTACCTGCATCCAGCCCGTCTGCCCCGGTGGGAGCCAGGTTGGGCCATGACGGTGCACCAGAGCCAGGGTTCGGAGTTTGAACAGGTCCTGCTGGTATTGCCCACCCAACCCAGTCCCCTGCTGACCCGGGAACTGCTCTACACTGCCGTGACCCGTTCGAAAAACCGCTGCTTTTTCATGGGCGCGATGGCGCGTATCGCCGAGGCATTACCACTGCGCACGCAGCGGCACTCCGGTCTGCATGCGCGTTTGCTCATGACAGACCGGGCATGAATCCGGACCATCGAACAGGCTGTTCAGCCATCGCCCTGCAACCATTCCACCAGATAGTAAATGAACTGCCCCTCAGAGGATTTGGAAGGCCCCACCAGCCGCGCGGCAGCCAAAGAGCCCTGCCCTCTGGCCTGTGCCCGCGCCACTTCTGCCGTGGCACATTCCTGTACACAGGCTGCCGCAAAACGCTTGCGCCGCCCACGCCCGACGCGGACCACGGCAAAACACTCACGGCTGACTTCGGTCTCCGGGTCCGGTGGTACCATGCCTTGCAAATCCATCGTTACACCTCGTCAAGATGACTGACATCCAGGCCGCCCTGTTGCAAGCGTGTTTCAAACGCTTCCACTGGTAGCGGAGGACTATAAACATAGCCCTGAAAATGCGAATGAGGCACCAATTTACGCAGAATGTTCAGGATGGTTAGATTTTCGACACCTTCCAGTACCACGCGGTAGCCGAACTGTTCCGCAATGGCGAGCATGGCAGCCACCAGTTTGTAGGTATTGCGATCATCCAGCAACTGGCTGATAAAGCTGCGATCCACTTTCAGGCCGGAAAAGGGATAACGGGCCATGTATTCCAGCGAGGCATAACCCGTGCCGAAATCATCAATAAGGAGATCCACTCCCAGGGCCCGAATCTGCTCCAGGCGACGCACTTCATCGGAATCCGGCTTCAGCAGCACCGATTCGGTGATTTCCAGTTTCAACCGGTGCGGAGGAATGCGGTATTGTGCCAACAGATGCGCCAGATGCTCGACATAACCATCAGTGGCCAGTTCGGACGGACTGGCATTCAGGGAGATGTATTGCAGACACATGCCCGGATTGGACAACCACTGACTCAGCTGGGCGCACCCCATCTCCAGCGTTCGGGAACCCACTTCAGCAATCAGGCCCATTTCCTCGGCCATGGGTATGAACACTTCGGGAGAAACCATGCCCCGTTCAGGATCGGCCCAGCGCATCAGACCCTCAGCAGCCACCACCTGGCCTTTCATGTCCAGAATGGGTTGGAAAAACAGCTCCAGGCCACCCTGTTCCAGTGCCAGGCGAAAAGCCTGCTGCAAGCTGCGACGCTCCCGCAATTGTTCATCCAGTTTCTGATCATAGAACTGGGTTTGCCCACGACCATTTTCCTTGGCTCGATACATGGCCAGATCGGCCCTGCGCAGCAGTTCTTCCTCGCTGGCTTCCGGATCGAGACTGACCACACCAATACTGGCATCGGTATGCAGACAGATGCCTTCCAGCTCCATGGGTTGTCGCAATTGCTGGTGAATGCGTGCACTGATTTTTTCCACTTGCAGGATCATGCTGTGTTCATCCTCTCCTACTCCTGGCAAGAGAATGACAAATTCGTCCCCGCCCATGCGAGCCAGGGTGTCTTCTTCTCGCAACACCCTGCGAATACGCTGCACGGCTTCCACCAGCAACTTGTCACCCATGGGATGACCATACTGGTCATTGATATCCTTGAAGTTGTCCAGATCCAGATAGAACATGGCACCCGGTTGCCAACGGCGTCGGTAGAGACTCAGCAATTGCGACAGCCGCTCGGAAAGCAGTTTCCGGTTGGGTATGCCGGTCAGCGGGTCATAAAAGGCCATATTGCGGATTTTCTGTTCTTTCTCCCAACTGTCGGTCAAGTCCTCCACAGTACAGAGTACTTCTTCTACCTCTCCCTCTTCATTGGCCAAAGGCACCACATGTGCACGAACAAACATGCGCTCAATAGGTGATGCCGTAGGACGATATTCCCCTTCGTACACACCTTCCTTGCCAGCAAGCGCCTGTTTGAAAACATTGACCGGTCGCTGGTCTTTCAGCTCCAGAACATCAAGCCCTATCAGTTGCTCACGGCTGGTCTGGAATAATTCGAGGTAGGCGGGGTTACAACCGGTAATATGGAACTCTCGGTCAAACTTCATGATGCCAACAGGCACCTGATCGATCAGGGTCGAGAGATATTGTTCATTGCGGGCGTGCTCCTGTGATACCCGCTGCAAGCGCTCTGTTTGCCGAATGGTCTTCAAATGCTCGCGGTGCAATTGCCCGGCAGTTATGGTCAGAAAGGACAAATACACCAGCACCATCAAGGCCAGGGCCACAAATCCGGAGGATGCTTGCAGGATCAACCAGAGCGCATAGCCACCCAGAAGAAACAGTGGGTAGGCCAGCACCACCCTGCGATCGGTACGGATGGTCAATACACCACCGGAAGCCACTGCCGTCAGGAACAATCCCGCGATATAGACCGTTGCCGGTTCACGGGCATCACAAAACAGGGG
This sequence comes from Lysobacterales bacterium, assembly GCA_026993285.1. Lineage (GTDB taxonomy): Bacteria > Pseudomonadota > Gammaproteobacteria > Xanthomonadales > S139-57 > S139-57. The sequence goes on from JALWTZ010000232.1 coordinate 3,089, forward strand.
AATGATGGAGAACCAGGCCAACGTGGTGGCAAAACTGCCCAGAAAGCTCAAGTTGTCCCAAAGGGTAAAATTCGATGGTTCTTCCTGTAGCCGGTAAAACCACCAGACAACCACCCGATACAGCACTACCAGCAGCATAAACGCCAGCCAGGTCTCCAGCCGAAGCAGCGGGTGATATTCCTGCATGGTAAAGACAAAAGCCCCGCCCGCAATCAGCAGATAAGCCACATTGGGTGGAATTCTGCCCATGCGCTCTCCCAGCATCCGCCATTGCTCCGACTCCGGCAAGGTGGCTGCTGTACGGGCTTTCATGCAATTTTCACCTGGTTGGGCATAGTGGCAATATAACAAATCCCTGTCTGCTTGTATTTTTTGTGCAGGCGCATGGACACGTTTTCTGCCAGCCGTTCAGAAGGAATACGGTATGATGCCTGTCCCCAAACAAGTTCACGATCGTGTTGAAACAGGAAATTCAAGATCTGCTCGGCTACTGGCTGCTGCCCATGCTTGCCTGTATTCTGCCATGGCGTTGGTGCTGGTGGCTGTATCGTAAGGCGGCTGCTCAAGCCTGGCTCTATCCTCATGAGTCCGCCGCCATGCAGCAAGGCCTGGTTGCTCTGGGATTGCAGGAAAACACGCACTGGCCCACTCGCTTCCGACTGGCCTGGTTGCTGGAGCAGGCTGACCTTTTCCTGTTCTATTTCTCGCCCCACCGGCATCTGGAGAACCGTTGGGCGTCGCCTGCAGGACGCTGGCCGGAACACCGTCCCTTCATCACCCTGTTCTTCAATTTCGGTTTTGGCCTGCTGGTACTGGAGCAAATGCGTCAACAACAGTTACACCCTTCACTGGTTTACGCACCACCTCCACAAGAACGCCCACAGGGCATGAGCCGAAGCCGCTTTGCCTATATGCGCCTGCGCCAGCGTGCCATGGAAAAGGCCTGCGAGGGCCGGGCTATCCCAACTGGTGGTGCATGGCAAAAAATCCAACGGGCCTTGGAGGAAAAGCGCAGTATCGTAGTTGTGGCAGACGCACCCAGCCGCCCCGGCAACCGCACCATACCTGTCACGCTGTTCGGCCAGGAGGGTCGCTGGCGCAAGGGGGTCATTGATCTGGTCAGCCAGGCAGGCCTGCCTGCCGTGGTATTTCGGGTGCGTGTGAACTGGGAAACCGGTCAGCGGCAACTGGTCATCAGTCCACCCCTGAATGCTTCTTCTGAAACCACCCTGATCGACGATTTATTGCAGGTATTCCACCGGGGTATGGAAGAACACCCGGAAACCTGGCTGTACTGGACAGCGCTGGAAGTGTTTCTGCCCAATCTCCAGCATACCCATGAAAAGGAAGATTCCAGTACAATGCAAGACCAGCCCGGGAGTATGGAGCCATGAACCGATACTCGATTGCACCGTTGATTCTGCTGTTACTGTCTGGCTGCGAACCCGCCAAGATCGAGGGCGTCAACAAGGTCGGTGAAGTGGATCTGGGCTTTTTTGCCCCCACGGCCCTGTTGACGGAAGTCTGCCTGGACAATACCCCCTACTACCTGCTGATCAACCGCGCCCGCTCCGGCAAGGTGGGCAACAAATCCGGCCTGGCCATCCGCTACAAGCCGGATGGCAGCATCCCGCCCTGCACCACCAGCCTCAGCGAGCTGCCCGGCCCGATGAAAGTCAACCGCATCGGCGTGACCCGCCCCAATCGCAATGTGGGCCTGGTCTGCATTGACGGGGTTTCCTACATTTATGTGGACGAACAGTTCTCCGCCGGCCTGGCCGTGCACCGCAAGGCACGCGGCAAGGTGGTCACCTGCAAGCCCGCAAGCTAACCCTGGCTACTCACCCCGGTTGAATCGCACGATTTCCGCCATGCCTTCCGGTTGCGGTGGCAGATTCTCCAGTGCCTGGCGCACGAATGCCGCCTTGTCCAGTTGCATGACGGGATTGAAACGCCGCTCGAAGCCCAGCGTGGAGACCGGCTTGCCGGAAAGCCCCACACCGCAAACACTGCCCGCCCGCGCGCCCGGCAAAATTTCCACATAATCCGGCAGGGTCAGCAGCTTGTCATGCAGGCTGTGATAGAGGTGCCCGGCCATTTTTTCGGCCTGACCGGGCAGATCCGGCCGGCCCACGCTGCCCACAAACAGGGTATGGCCAGTCAGTACGAACCAGGGTTCATCCACGCGGGAAAGGTCACTGACCAGCAGGCAGATGGAATCCAGGGTATGGCCCGGTGTGTGCAACACCTGGACCTGCACATTCCCGGCCTTCAGCCGATCACCGTCTTGCACGCTTTCATGCGGGTGATAACACTGGCTTTGTTCATGCAGCACATAGCTTGCGCCGGTCTGCTCCGCCAGCGCCGGCCCGCCCGAGCGATGATCGGCATGTACATGGGTATCCACCACGTATGCAATGCGCACGCCCTTGTCGGCGGCCACCTGGCGCCAGTATTCCACTTCATCGGCATGTACATCCACGGCGATGGCCTTGCCCTGGCCGGCACAGCCCAGTAAATAGCTGAGGGATGCGGGTTCACCGGGGGGAATGTGGGTTTCCAGAAACATGTGTACAGTTCTCCTCGTTCAATTGAGCGATCGGGATGCAATCGGCTTGCCGGCGGCACGCCATTCCGGCAGGCCCATCTCCAGCCTGCGGGCGCGATAACCCTGCCGTTGCAATTCTGAAACCGCCTCATGGGCATACACGCAATACGGCCCACGACAATAGGCCACGA
>JALWTZ010000233.1 GCA_026993285.1 Lysobacterales bacterium
GCTGCGGCAATGAACATCGCGCCCAGGATGAGACCAACCCACATTTCCGGGCGGCTCAGCAGTTGCGTGGCCAGGTGGCTGCCCTGTTCGCCCAGTTTCAGGGTGGCGGCTTGCAGGTTGCCGTGGGTGTCGCTCAGGTGCAGCTGTACCGGGACCATGCCATCCTTGAAGCGGTTGATGATGTAGGGCGTGATGAAGTTGTCACGCAGGCTCCAGTCAGCCAGCAGGCTGAAGAAGTTTTCCAGAATCACCAGTGCCAGCAGGGGCGCGGTGGCCAGCAGAAAGGGGCGCCGGCGTGCCGCCGCCGAGGCCAGCAGCAGCCAGCCGTACAGGGGCAGCATCCACAGGCCGTGTATCAGGTAGTTAATGGCATTGGTCAGCGTGTGGCTGAACAGGGGCGCTGCAGCAAAACTCAGGCGCCAGGCCGATACATCCTGAAACAGCAGCCACAGCCAGAACAGCAGCGTGCCGACCAGCAGGGTGAGAAACTCGGCAGCCAGCATGATGGCCGGTGCCACGATCAGTGCCGTCAGCAATTTGGAGAGCACGGTTTCGCTGTCGCTGACCGGCATGGATTTCCAGAACAGAATGGAGCGGTCCTTGCGATCGTCGGACAGGGTGCCAAGCAGATAGAAAAACAGCACGGTAAACAGGGTAAGGTTGAAGATGCCATCCACCGCGATGAAGATGCCACGCCAGTGCTGGCGAAGGGCTTCATCGGAAAGCAGGGCCAGATTGCGCATTTGCTCTTCCAGCACCCAGTCACCGCCGGCAAACTCCTGACTGGCCTGTGTGGCCAGTACCCAGGCCATGAGCAGCAGGACCAGTAACACGGCACCCACGACCAGGGGAGTGGTGAGAAAGCCGGTCTTGTGTTCCCAGTATTCCCGTCGCAACAGGGTGATCATGCGTTGTTTCATCATGTGGCTTGCTCCTGCATCAGGGCCACGAACAGATCGGCCAGGCCGGGGGTGTGCACTTCTCCCAGTTCCGCCAGTTGGAAGCGGTCGGCACCATCGAACAAATAGAACTGCTTGCCCAGCATGGATTTGTGCTGCAAGGGGCCGAGTGCTTCGGCTTCCGCCTGTTTTTCCGGGCTGCAGAGCAGCGTGGTGAACCGGTCGGCCAGTTCATCCATGCTGGCCTGCAGCAGGATGCGGCCCCGGCGAATGAACACCACGTCGGTGAGCAGGTGTTCGATTTCTTCCACCTGGTGGGTGGTGATGAGAATGCTGCGCTGTTCGTCGTAATACTCGTGAATCAGGGTGTCATAGAAGGCCTTGCGGTAGAGGATATCCAGCCCCAGCGTGGGTTCATCCAGCACCAGCAGGCTGGCGTCAATGGCCATGACCACCGCCAGGTGCAGTTGGGCCATCATGCCCTTGGACAGTTGCCGCACCCGGTTTTCCGGCTTGACCTCCGTTCGTGCCAGCAGGCGCAGGGCTTGCGCCCGGTCGAAGCCCGGATGTACGCCTTCGAGAAAGGTCATCAGCTGGCCCGCGGTGATCCAGCGGGGCAGCACGGCCACATCGGCAATGTAACTGACGCGTTCCATCAAGCGGGCCCGTTGCCGGTGCGGGTCGAGGCCGGCCACCCGGAGTTGCCCTTTCACCGGTGTCATGCCCAGCAGGGCCTTGATCAGGGTGGTCTTGCCCGCGCCGTTGGGGCCGATCAGGCCAACGATGCGCCCGGCTTCGATATTCAGGCTCACCTGGTCGAGTGCCCGCTTGTTGCCGTAGGTCTTGCTCAGGTTTTCTGCCTGGATGATGGCGCTCATATTGCTTGGTTCTCCTTCCAGTACGCTTCAGGACGAAGCCGGTTTTCCGGGCAGGGATTGCAACTGCCGGATCAGCAGTTCCGGGTTCAGTTCCAGTTGTTGGATGCGTTGCAGTACGCGTGGCCATTCCTGCTGCAAGAAGCGCGCCTGCTGCAGGCCGATCAACTGCTGCCGGGCACCTGTACGAACAAACATGCCGCGCCCGCGCCGTTTTTCCAGCAGGCCGTCATCCACCAGCAGCTGGTAGGCACGGGAGACCGTGATGGGGTTCAGCTGCATTTCTGTAGCCACGGTGCGTACCGAGGGAATGGCTTCGCCTTCTTTCAGGGCGCCGTCGAGAATATTGCTCTCAACCTGTTGTGCCAGTTGACGATAAATGGGCTGGTTGTCATCCCAATCCGGTGTCATGCCCGCCACTCACTCACGATGGCTGCGTGCGGCAAAAGGCAGTACCAGGACTTCCACCACTTCACGAGTTACACGGCCCAGACGCGGGTTGCCGTTTTCCTCGGCCACCTGTGTGGCTTGTGCCTGCATGGCCTGTTGCAGGCTGTGGACCGTCAACTGGCTGAAGGGAATGGTGACCAGCAGGGACAGGGGCATGGCCAGAAACAGGGCCAGGCGCTGGAGTTGTTTTTTGTTGGGCTTGATCATGAGCAAGTCCTCCATTGGTGTTGTAGTGAAGTATAACACCAGAATAATGATGAAGGCAAGCTCCGTTGCGGATCTTCACATTTTCATACAAATCGATCATATCCCGGTTACAGCCCTGCATTAATTTGTGTCATGCAGGTGGTAGCCATTTTGCCGCTTGTTGACCCCCCTGATTGAATTGAGGAGTGAATGATGAAAGCCAAGAAACTAGCCTGGGTGCTTTCGCCCCTGTTGTTCCTGGGTGTGGCCACGACCGCCAATGCACGTGGTCATGGCGGCATGCAGGCCAAGGCTGACCAAGCCTGTTCGTTGGCAGGCCTGCTGCAAGCCTTGAATGATTTACGTGATCTGGCTGCCGAGTACCAGTTGACGGATGAGCAGAAAGCGCAGATTCGGCTGATCGTGCTGCGAAACCTTTCCGATGGCCAAAGCCTGGTGCAGGAAATGCTGGCCAACCGCTTTGATCTGCTGGATCTGACAGCAGGACAACGAGAGTACGACCGGGAAAAGGTAGAGGCCATTGCGGATGCACAGGCCAGCCTGACCCGGTCGCTGATTCTCTGGAAGGAAGACCTCAAGGCCGAGGTGCGCACGGTGCTGAACGATGACCAACTGGCCTTTGTCGAGGAAATGGTGCAGTTGTTCATTGAACACCGTATGGCAGGGCCGTGCCTGCCTGACTGAAGGGCTGTTGGATCAGCTTGTCGATGGTTGGGGATTGGGCCGGTTTATTGCCGGCCCTTTTTTAATTTCTGAGTGTGTTTTCCGGAGTTGATTGCGAACGAGCGTGAGATAATACGGGGATGAATGTTTATCTCGCCATGCATCAAGCGCTGCTGGAGGAGGACCCCGGTCAGAAATGTCGGCAGGTTCTGGCCTTGTGGGAGGCCTTTCAGCAGGGCCAGCTCATGGAGGAACCGGCAGCGCCACCGGAGCCCTTGCCGCACCCGGGCCGGCCCGCAAGGCCGGTGCTGGTTCATCCCCGCGACTTGCCCAAACGCTCGTTGCAGTCCGTTCTGGGGCAGGCGGCCATGCTGCATGCCATTGCCCATATCGAGTTCAATGCCATCAACCTGGCGCTGGATGCGGCCTGGCGCTTTCGCGAGGTACCCAGGGATTTTCTGCGTGACTGGCTGGAGGTGGCCGCCGACGAGGCGCGCCATTTTGGCCTGTTGCAGGAACGCCTGCGGGCGCTGGGCTATGAATACGGTGATTTTCCCGCCCACAACGGGTTGTGGGAGATGGCGGTAAAGACCAGCCATTCCCTGCTGGCCCGCATGGGCATGGTGCCGCGGGTGCTGGAGGCCCGCGGGCTGGATGTGACCCCGGGCATCCGCGAGCGCTTTGCCGCCATTGGCGATCACGCCAGCTGTGCCGTGCTGGATGTGATTCTGCGTGAGGAAGTGGAGCACGTGGCCAAGGGCAACCGCTGGTTTGCCTGGGCTTGTGAACAGACGGGAAAGCCGCTGGAAGCGACCTTCCGGGAGCTGCTGGAAACCTATTATCCCAGGGGGTTGAGCGGGCCGTTCAACTGCGAGGCGCGGTTGCACGCCGGTTTTGCCGAGGGAGAACTGCGCCGGCTGGGCTGTGATTTCTGACGCTGGTCAGCCGTGGAGAAAATCGCTGCTGTTCAGCGGCTGAAACTGCCCGTGCCGGTAGAGCAGCACTTCGGCGTCGGGGTGCCAGTCCCCCAGCACACGGCGCGTGCGCGGGCGTCCAGCCACGGAATAGCGGTGACAGGCCGGGCGATGGGTGTGCCCGTGGATGATCAGGTCGGCATCGTGCTGGGTAAAAGCCTGTTCTATGGCTTGCTCGTTGACATCCAGCAGGGTTTCCGCCACCTGTTGCTGATGGGCCTGGCTCTGTTGCCGTGCCTGTCGGGCCAGTTGCCGGCGGGCTTCCACCGGCTGGGCCAGCATGGCCTGTTGCCAGGCCGGGTCGCGTACCTGGGCGCGCAGTTGCTGATAGGCCACATCGTCGGTACACCATGCATCACCGTGGCTGAGCAGGGTCTTGCCCTGGCTGGAGCGGCACAGCCACGGGTCGGGCAACAGGGTAGCACCCGTGGCTTGCAGAAAGGCCTCGCCCAGAAGGAAATCCCGGTTGCCGTGCTGCAGATACACCCGGCTGCCAGCCTCGGTGGTTTGCTTCAATGCGTCGATGACCTGCTGTTCAAAGTCCAGCACGCCGTCATCGCCAATCCAGCTTTCGAACAGGTCGCCGAGAATGAAGAGATCCAGCCCCATGCGTGCTGCGTGGTTCAGCACGGCCCGGGCATGTTGCCAGGTTTCCGGCCGGGTTTCTTCCAGGTGCAAATCGGCGATGAACAGGGCATCGCCCAGGGTTTGCATGGCCTTATTCCTGAATGCGTTCGATTTTCTCGATGATGACCGGCTGCTGCGGTACATCCTTGGGGAAGGGGCCACCGGGGCCGGTTTCCACATAGCGGATCTTGTCCACCACTTTCATGCCCTTGGTGACCTTGCCGAAAACCGCATAGCCAAAGGTACGGCCATTCTTGGGGGATTTGTAGTTCAGGAAGGGGTTGTCCACAACATTGATGAAGAATTGGGCCGTGGCGGAATGCGGGTCCATGGTGCGGGCCATGGCCAGCGTGCCGCGCTTGTTTTTCAACCCGTTGCCCGCCTCATTGCGGATGGGTTCGTGGGTGGGCTTTTTTTGCAGATTGGTGTCGAAACCACCGCCCTGGATCATGAAAGAGCTGATGACCCGGTGAAAGACCGTGCCATTGTAGAAGCCTTCATCCACATAGCGGAGGAAGTTTTTCACCGTTTCCGGGGCCTTGTCGGCGTAGAGTACCGCCTCGATGGTGCCCATGTTGGTGACGATGCGAACCTTGGGCCGTTTGGCCTTGTCTGCCCCATGGGCCAGGCTGATGACCATGGCGGCCAGAAAAGCAAGCAGCAGTTTTTTCATGATGGGTACCTGTGGCTGAGAACGGCACCATCTTACTCAAGCCGGCGGATAAAAAAAACGCCCTGTGCAAGACAGGGCGTCAATCAAGACGGTTCACGGAGAGAACGGGAGAGGAGGGCATGTGAACCGCCAGTGGTTCGGGGCATTGCCAGGCAATGCCCCCCGCCAACTCAGAACTTGGTGCCTACACCGATCAGGAAGGCCCAGGGGTCTACATTCACGGTGAAGTTGTACACCGGAGATTCGTTGACCTCGACAGTGGTTTCGGCATCAATGTCGATGTACCAGGCTGCGGCGTTCAGGTACCAGTTTTCGCTGATCTGGATATCCGCGCCGACTTCAAAAGCCAGGCCCCAGGAGTTGTCGATATTGATATCGGTGCTGTTCACACCACCGCCCAGCAGGGTGTTGACCGTGTCGGTAGTGAACTGGGTGGTATCGGCGCTCCAGAACAGGGTGTAGTTCACGCCGGCACCCACATAGGGCTGGAACTTGCTGCCACCCATGTCCGGGTAGTATTGCAGGGTAATGGTGGGCGGCAGGGCGGTCACGGTGCCCAGCGGTGCGCCGGCGGTGGCACCGGTGCCTTCAATATCGAAGTCAAAGGGCAGTGCGCCCAGGGCCTGTACACCAATGTTGTCGGTAACCATGTAGGCAATGGTCAGGCCCAGCTGGCTGGAGTCCTTGGCAGCGGCGCCGTCCACGCCATTGATCAGGCCCAGGCCGCCATCACCCAACAGCGGGTCGCTGCCATCATTGGGTGTGACTTTGGCATAACCTACACGGAACAGAATGTCACCGGCCTCGTAGGCCTGTGCATTGCTGGCTACGGTCAGCGCGCCGGCAACGGCCAGTGCCATGGTTGCAATCTTGAATGTTTTCATTGGCTTTCCCCTAAAGTGAGAGTTGTAATGGATTGGTTAAAAGTTTGCCTTGTCGTTGCCTGCCTGCCATTGATCTGGGTCAAGACATGGGCAGGATTGCAACGGCTGGCCGGGGTTTTGGCCAGTGAGGCTGAGGAAGAAGGGTGGCTCTCCATCAGCAGATAGCTGCCGGGGTCGGGCCATTGCATTTTCGGAGAGCCGGCGGGAGTCGTCCTTGATAATTGTCAATGCGCAGCGCAAGCGGGCGCTGTGCTAAAATCACCCGTTTTGAACAGCCTGACCCGGGCGTGCACCGGGTCATGAAAAGGTAAAGGGTTTCATGACAGACACCTCCAAGCAAATCATCCGCGTCAACCTGGAAGATGAAATGCGTCAGTCCTATCTGGACTACGCCATGAGTGTGATTGTGGGCCGCGCCCTGCCGGATGTGCGTGACGGGCTCAAGCCGGTACACCGTCGCGTGCTCTATGCCATGCGCGTGCTGGGCAATGACTGGAACAAGCCCTACAAGAAGTCCGCCCGCGTGGTTGGTGATGTCATCGGTAAGTATCATCCGCACGGGGATACGGCTGTCTATGACACCATCGTGCGCATGGCCCAGCCCTTTTCCCTGCGCTACATGCTGGTGGATGGCCAGGGCAACTTCGGTTCGGTGGATGGCGACCCGGCGGCGGCCATGCGTTATACCGAGGTGCGCATGTCGCGCATCGCCCACGAGATGCTGGCCGACATCGACAAGGAAACGGTGGATTTCGTCCCCAACTACGACGAATCCGAGTCGGAACCCAGCGTGCTACCCACGCGCATACCCAACCTGCTCATCAATGGTTCTTCCGGGATCGCGGTGGGCATGGCCACCAATATTCCGCCGCACAATCTCAGTGAAGTGATTCGCGCCTGCCTGGCCCTGATCGACGACCCCGGCCTGGATGTGGAGGGGTTGATGGAATACCTGCCGGGGCCGGATTTCCCCACCGCCGGCATCATCAACGGTACGGCGGGCGTGCGCCAGGCCTATCGCACCGGCCGTGGCCGGGTGCATATCCGTGCCCGGGCGCTGATCGAACGGGATGAAAACAGTGGCCGTGAAGCCATTGTGGTCACCGAGCTGCCCTATCAGGTCAACAAGGCCCGGTTGCTGGAGAAAATCGCCCAGCTGGTCAAGGAGAAAAAACTCGAAGGCATCAGCGCCATGCGGGACGAGTCCGACAAGGACGGCATGCGCATGGTCATCGAGATCAAGCGTGGCGAAGTGCCGGAGGTGGTGTTGAACAACCTCTACCAGCATACGCAGATGCAGGTGGTCTTCGGCATCAACATGGTGGCGCTGGAGAACAACCAGCCCAAACTGATGAACCTCAAGCAGATGCTGGAGGCCTTCCTGCGCCACCGGCGCGAAGTGGTCACCCGCCGCACCATCTTCGAATTGCGCAAGGCCCGTGACCGCGCCCATCTGCTGGAAGGCCTGACCGTGGCCCTGGCCAATATCGATGAAGTCATTGCCCTGATCAAGGCATCACCCACACCGGCGGAGGCCCGCGCGGCCTTGACAAGCCGGTTATGGGAACCGGGCATGGTCAAGGCCTTGCTGGCCCGTGCAGGCAGTGATGCTTCCCGCCCGGAGGGTTTGTCCGACGCAGTGGGCTTGCAGGAAGGCGGTTACCAGCTCAGTGACAAGCAGGCCCAGGCCATTCTGGAGATGCGCCTGCACCGCCTCACCGGGCTGGAGCAGGACAAGCTGACCGCCGAATACGAGGAAATTCTCGGAGAAATCGAGAAGCTGCTGAAGATTCTCTCCGACCCGGATGAGCTGTTGCGCGTTATTCGCGAAGAGTTGCTGGCCATCGACGAAAAATATGGCGATGCCCGCCGCACCGAGCTGCGTGAACAGTTCGAAGGGCTGGACCTGGAAGACCTGATCACCGAAGAGGACATGGTGGTGACCCTGTCCCACGCCGGATACGCCAAGGCCCAGCCACTGGCGGATTATCAGGCCCAGCGCCGGGGCGGCATGGGCCGTTCGGCCACCAGCATGAAGGAAGAGGATTTTGTCGATCATCTGTGGGTGGCCAATACCCACGACACCTTGCTGTGCTTCTCCAGCCGGGGCAAGGTGTACTGGCTGAAGGTCTATCAGCTGCCCCAGGCCAGCCGGCAGGCGCGCGGCAAGCCCATCGTCAACCTGCTGCCGCTGGAAAAGGGTGAACGTATCTATACGGTGCTGCCGGTGCGCGAATTCGACCCGGACCAGTACCTGTTTTTCGCCACCGCCCGCGGCGTGGTGAAAAAGACGCCGCTGGTGGACTACTCCCGCCCGCGCGCCAACGGCATCATCGCCCTGGATCTGCCCGAGGAGGACACGCTCATCGATGTGGCGCGCACCGACGGCCAGCGGGACATTCTCCTGTTTGCCTCCGACGGCAAAACCATTCGCTTCAACGAGCGTGATGTGCGCAGCATGGGCCGTACAGCCCGGGGTGTGCGCGGCATACGCCTGGCGGAAGGGGAAAAGGTGGTTTCCATGGTGGTGGCCGGTGAAGAGGGCGACATTCTCACCGCCACGGAAAACGGTTACGGCAAGCGTACCCGTCTGGAAGAGTTCTCCGCCCAGCGCCGGGGCGGCATGGGCGTGATCGGCATCCAGACTTCCGCCCGCAACGGCAAGCTGGTGGGCGCGGTGCAGGCCACCGACGCGGATGAGCTGATGCTGATTTCCGATGGCGGCACGCTGGTGCGCACCCGGGTCAGTGAAGTCTCCGTGCTGGGGCGCAATACCCAGGGCGTGCGCCTGATCCGCCTGAAGGATGGGGAAAAACTGGTGGGGCTGGCGCGGATCGAGAATCTGGAAGACGAAGTGGAAGCGGCGGAATCCGCGCCCGAAGGGCAGGGTGACGAGGCGTGAGCCGCGCCTGCAATTTCTCCGCCGGCCCGGCGGCGCTGCCGGAAGCGGTTTTGCTGAAGGCCCAGGCCGAGTTTCTCGAATGGCGGGATGCCCGCGCCTCGGTGATGGAAATCTCCCACCGGGGCAAGGCTTTCATGGCCCTGGCCGAAGAAATCGAGCAACGCCTGCGCCGTGTGGCAGCCATCCCCGATGATTTTGCCGTGCTGTTCATGGCCGGTGGTGCCACCGCCCAGTTCGCCCTGGCGCCAATGAACCTGTTGCGGGGCAAGCAACGGGCCGCCTTCGTGCTCACCGGCAACTGGGGGCAGAAGGCCTACAACGAATCCGCCCGCTTCGCGCCCACCGACCTGTGGGCCAGCAGCGAGGCCAGCGGTTTCGACCGCATCCCTGAACTGGACCCAGGCCGCCTGCACCCGGATACCGCCTATGTGCACATCACCAGCAATGAAACCATCGCCGGTGTGCAATTCCATGACTGGCCGGACACCGGCGGCATTCCGCTGGTGGTGGATATGTCTTCCGACATCCTTTCCCGGCCCATGGACTGGTCCCGCGTCGGCCTGGCCTATGCCGGCGCGCAGAAGAATATCGGCCCCTCCGGCCTGACCCTGGTGGTGATCCGCAGGGACTGGCTGCAACGCTGCGAGCAGGCCCCGGTGCCACGGGTGTTCAACTACAAGCTGCAGGCCGCAAACGATTCCATGCTCAACACCCCCAACACCTTTGCCTGGTACATGGTGGGGCTGGTGCTGGAATGGCTGGAGGAAAACGGTGGCCTGACCGCCATGGCAGCCCGCAACCGGGAAAAGGCGGCGCGGTTGTATCAGGCCATCGATGCCTCGGCTTTCTACCACAACCGGTTGTTGCCCGAGTACCGTTCCTGGATGAATGTCCCCTTCCATCTGGCCGATGAGCGGCTGGACGCGGCCTTTCTGCAGCAGGCTGAACAGGCCGGCTTGCTGGCTTTGAAAGGCCATCGCATTTCCGGTGGCATGCGGGCTTCCATCTACAATGCCATGGGCATGGAATGCGTGGAAAAACTGGTGGCCTTCATGCAGCGCTTTGAACAGGAGGCAGGGCAATGAGCGATACGGAAAAGCCGGATCTGGCTCAGCTGCGCCAGCAGATCGACCAGATCGACACCCGTATTGAAGAACTGATTTCCGAGCGGGCCCGTATCGCCCGGCAGGTGGCCGAGGCCAAGGGCGGCAAGCTGGCCACGGTGGATTTCTACCGCCCCGAGCGGGAAGCGCAGGTGTTGCGCATGGTGGTGGAACGCAACCAGGGCCCGTTGAGCGACGAGGAAATGGTACGCCTGTTCCGCGAGATCATGTCGGCCTGCCTGGCCCAGCAGGAACCGCTGAAAATCGCCTTTCTCGGGCCGGAAGGCACCTTCACCCAGTCCGCCGTGTTTGCTCATTTTGGCCACTCCGTGCGTGCCCTGCCGGTGGCCACCATCGAATCGGTGTTTGCCGAGGTGGAAGCCCGGCACGCGGATTTCGGCGTGGTGCCGGTGGAAAATTCCACCGAGGGCGCGGTGAACAGCACGCTGGACATGTTCCTGACTTCGCCGCTGCGCATCTGCGGCGAGGTGGAGATGAAGATCAGCCAGAATCTCATCAGCCGGGCCACGGCGCTGGAGGCGATCGAGCGGGTCTATTCCCACCAGCAGTCGCTGGGCCAGTGCCGCAACTGGCTGCGGCAGTATCTGCCCAAGGCCGAGCGCATTGCCGTCAGCAGCAATGCCGAGGCGGCCCGGCGGGTGCGGCACGCGCCGGACGCGGCCGCCATTGGTTCGCTGGCGGCGGCGGAAATCTACGGTCTGCATGTACTGGCGGAAGACATTGCCGACCAGGCCGACAACACCACCCGCTTTCTGGTCATCGGCAACCAGCGCTTCAGCCCCAGCGGGCGGGACAAGACCTCCCTGCTGCTGGCCGCCAGGGATCAGCCCGGCGCGCTGTACCACCTGCTGGACCCGCTGGCCCGCCGTGGCATCACCATGACCCGCATTGAATCCCGCCCCTCCCGCCAGGGCAAGTGGGAGTATGTGTTCTTCATCGATGTGCTGGGCCATGCGGAAGAAGATCCGCTGAAGGCGGCCCTGGCCGATCTGCAGCCCATAGCGGGCATGGTCAAGGTGCTGGGTTCCTACCCGGTGCCGGTCAAAACCGACTGAATCCCGAAGCTAGAGGTTCGATATGCATTCATCCGTTGTGCAGCGCGCGGCAGCCGCCGTGACGGCCATTCAGCCCTACCAGCCGGGCAAGCCCATTTCCGAACTGGCCCGTGAGCTGGGCCTGTCCGACATCATCAAGCTGGCTTCCAACGAAAACCCGTTGGGGCCGTCGCCCAGGGCCATGGCCGCCATGCGGGCCGTGGAGCCGGAACTGGCCCTGTACCCGGATGGCAACGGCTTTGCCCTCAAGCAGGCACTGAGCCGGTATCTGGGGGTGGAGATGGCGCAGATCACCCTGGGCAACGGTTCCAACGATGTGCTGGTGTTGCTGGCCGAGGCCTTTCTCACACCGGAGGCGCACGCGGTCTACAGCCAGTACGCCTTTGCCGTTTATCCGCTGGCGGTACAGGCTACCGGAGCGCAAGCCAGCTGCGTGCCCGCGGCGGCGGATCTGGGGCACGATCTGGAAGCCATGGCGGCCGCCGTGCGCCCGGGAACCCGTCTGGTATTCGTGGCCAACCCCAACAACCCCACCGGCAACTTCATTGACCGGGCCCGCCTGCGCGCTTTTGCCGAGGCCATTCCCGAGCATGTGCTCCTGGTGGTGGATGAGGCCTACCAGGAATATCTGCCACCCGAAGAACGCTGGTCGGCACTGGAATGGCTGGCGGATTTCCCCAATCTGGTGGTGACCCGCACCTTCTCCAAGGCCTATGGCCTGGCGGGCCTGCGGGTGGGCTATGCCGTTTCCCATCCGGAAGTGGCCGACCTGCTCAACCGCATTCGTCAGCCCTTCAATGTCAATGCCCTGGCCCTGGCGGCGGCGAAAGCCGCGCTGGAAGACGAGGCTTTCCTGCAGCAGGCCTATGCCGTCAACCAGACCGGCATGGGCATCCTGAGAGAAAAGCTGGAAGCCATGGGCCTGGCCTATACGCCTTCAAAAGGCAATTTCCTGCTGGTGGATCTGGAGCAGGTGGCGATGCCGGTGTATGACGCCCTGTTGCGCAAGGGGGTGATCGTGCGCCCGGTGGGCAACTACGGCCTGCCCAATCACCTCCGGGTGAGTATTGGCACGCCGGACGAGATGCAGTATTTCTGTACCGTTTTCGAGCAGGTACTGAACGCATCATGAGTGATTTTCTGGTCCGGCCCGCCCAGGCGCTGAAGGGGCGCTTGCGGGTGCCGGGGGACAAGTCCATGTCACACCGGGCGGTGATGTTCGCCTCGCTGGCGGAAGGGCAGTCGCGAATTAGCGGTTTTCTGCCCGGTGAGGACACCGTGGCCACCCTGAACATCTTTCGCCAGCTGGGCGTGCAGGCGGAACAGCAGGGGGACAGCCTGCGGATTCACGGGGTGGGCCTGCACGGGCTGAAAGGGAGCGGCCAGCCGCTGGATTGTGGCAATTCCGGTACCGGCATGCGCCTTTTGGCCGGCCTGCTGGCCGGGCAGGCCTTTCCTTCCACTTTGGTGGGGGATGCTTCCCTGATGCAGCGGCCCATGGCCCGTATTGCTCGGCCTCTGCAGCAGATGGGCGCAGCCATCGAGCTGGGAGACGCCGACCGGCCGCCCATCACCATTCAGCCGGTGGCGGCGCTGGAGGGCATCGAATACACCCTGCCGGTGGCCTCGGCACAGGTGAAATCGGCGGTGCTGCTGGCCGGCCTGTACGCCCGCGGGGAGACGGCGGTCATCGAACCCCGACCCACCCGGGATCACACCGAACGCATGTTGCAGGCCTTTGGCTGCCCGGTGCGGGTGGAGGGCAGCCGTGCCAGTCTTTGTGCCCCGGATGGCTTGCGGGCACAGGATTTCACCGTGCCGGCGGATGTGTCCTCGGCGGCATTCTGGCTGGTGGCCGCCAGCATCATTCCCGGTTCCGATCTCTGGCTGGAGGGCGTGGGGGTGAACCCGCGCCGGGATGGCATCATTCACCTGCTGCGGCAGATGGGCGCGGATATCGAAATCC
The DNA here is from genome assembly GCA_026993285.1 of Lysobacterales bacterium. GTDB lineage: Bacteria > Pseudomonadota > Gammaproteobacteria > Xanthomonadales > S139-57 > S139-57. The sequence goes on from JALWTZ010000233.1 coordinate 13,300, forward strand.
ACCCCCGGGGCGAGGCCGATGCCGGCGAGCCCGTGGCCGATTTGCATGTGCGTCACGCGCCCCTGCAAGGCATTGAAGTGCCGCAGGCATGGATTGCCAATGCCATCGACGAATTCCCGGTCTGGTTCGTGGCCGCGGCCTTTGCCGAGGGGGAAAGTCGCCTTTCCGGCGCGGAGGAGTTGCGGGTGAAGGAATCCGACCGGCTGGCGGTGATGGCCCGGGGTTTGCAGGCCATGGGCGTCGAGCTGGAAGAGTTCGAGGACGGCATTCGCATCGCAGGCGGCACCAGCCTGCAATCTGCCACTGTGGACAGCGCCGGTGACCACCGTTGTGCCATGGCCTTTGCCGTGGCCGCCATGGCCGCCAGCGGCGGGCGGGTGTGTGATTGCGACAATGTGAATACCTCCTACCCCGGCTTCGTGCGGCAGGCACAGGCCGTGGGTGCCACCATCGAGGTGCAGGCATGAGCGCGGAAATACCGGTCATCACCATCGATGGCCCCGGCGGGGCAGGCAAGGGCACGGCCAGCTTTCTGCTGGCGAAGAAGAACGGCTGGCACTTGCTGGATTCCGGCGCCATCTACCGCATCTTCGCCCTGGCCGCGCTCAAGCAGGGGGTGGATCTGGAAGACACCATCGCCCTGCGCACCCTGGGCGCTGCCATTCAGGTGGAATTTCGCCTGACTGAAAGCGGCGTGGAAACCTGGCTCAATGGCGAGCGCGTGGATCAACAGCTGCGCACGGAACAAACCGGCATGGCCGCCTCGAAGGTGGCCGCCATCCCCGTGGTGCGCATGGCGCTGTTCGAATTGCAGCGCAGCTTCCGCAAACCGCCGGGGCTGGTGGCCGATGGCCGGGACATGGGCACGGTGGTCTTTCCCGAGGCGCCTTGCAAGATCTATTTGACCGCCTCGGTGGAAGAGCGGGCGCGCAGGCGTTTTCTGCAATTGAGTCAACAGGGGCAGGATGTTACAATGACCAGCTTGGTGCGGGAGATCAGGGAGCGAGACGAGCGGGACATGAACCGTTCGGTGGCTCCGCTGAAGCCGGCACCAGAGGCGCTGATACTGGACACCACCGGCCTGAGTATCGAGCAGGTTCTGCGGAAAATCGCCGAATTTGCCCGTGACAAGGGCCTGAACGTGTCTGACTGAACGAGTTGAAGCCCGTTTCCGGGCTTTGTGACTTGAACGAGCATGATGGCTCCCTGCCGTCATCATGCAGACGAACCGGCAGGAGAAGGCGCCAACATGGGCGCTTTTTTTATTGGGAAAAATCAATGTCTGAATCATTTGCTGAACTTTTTGAACAGAGTCTGGCCCAGGAGGCCATGAAGCCCGGATCCCTGGTGAAGGGCGTGGTGGTGGAAATCACCAACGAGAATGTCATCGTCAATGCCGGCCTGAAATCCGAAGGCATCATCCCCAAGGAACAGTTCATCAACGAAGATGGTGAGCTGGAAGTCCAGGTGGGTGATGAAGTGCTGGTGGCGCTGGAAGCCGTGGAAGACGGTTTCGGCGAAACCCGCCTGTCCCGCGAAAAGGCCAAGCGCGCCCAGGTATGGGACGAGCTGGAAAAGGCCTTCGAAAACGGCGACAAGGTCGTGGGCAAGATCTCCGGCAAGGTCAAGGGTGGCTTCACCGTGGATATCAAGGATATCCGCGCTTTCCTGCCAGGCTCCCTGGTGGATGTGCGCCCGGTGCGCGATCCCAGCTACCTGGAAGGCAAGGATCTGGAATTCAAGATCATCAAGCTCGACCGCAAGCGCAACAATGTGGTGGTCTCCCGCCGCGCCGTGGTGGAGGAGGAGAATTCCGGCGAACTGGAGGCGCTGATCGAGAAGCTGGACGAGGGCGTGGTGCTCAAGGGTGTGGTGAAGAACCTCACCGATTACGGCGCCTTCATCGACCTGGGTGGTATCGACGGTCTGCTGCACATCACCGACATGAGCTGGAAGCGCGTGCGTCATCCCTCCGAAGTGGTCAATGTGGGTGACGAGATCGAAGTGCGCGTGCTGCGCTTCGACAAGGAGCGCAACCGCGTGTCCCTGGGCCTGAAACAGATGGGCGAAGACCCGTGGGTCAATATCTCGCGCCGCTATCCGGTGGGCAGCCGCATGTTCGGCAAGGTCACCAACATCACCGACTACGGTTGCTTCGTGGAAATCGAAGACGGCGTGGAAGGTCTGGTGCACGTTTCCGAAATGGACTGGACCAACCGCAACGTCAACCCGGCCAAGGTGGTGCAGCCCGGCGACGAAGTGGAAGTGATGGTGCTGGAGATCGACGAGGAACGCCGTCGCATTTCCCTGGGCATGAAGCAGTGCCAGCCCAACCCCTGGGACGAGTTTGCCGCCACGCACAAGAAGGGCGATCAGGTCAGCGGCAAGATCAAGTCCATCACCGACTTCGGTATCTTCATTGGCCTGGAAGGCGGTATCGACGGCCTGGTGCACCTGTCCGACATCTCCTGGCAGAGCTCGGGTGAAGACTTGGTGCGCAACTTCAAGAAGGGCCAGGAAATCGATGCCGTGGTGCTGGCGGTCGACCCCGAGCGCGAGCGCATCTCCCTGGGTATCAAGCAAATGGAGCAGGATCCCTTCGGTACCTTCATGGCCGAACATCCCAAGGGTTCCATTGTCACCGGCACGGTCAAGGAAGTGGATGCCCGCGGCGCGGTTATCGAGCTGGGCGACGGTGTGGAAGGCTACCTGCGTGCTTCCGACATCGCCAAGGAACGCGTGGATGACGCCACCACCCGCCTGAGCGTAGGTGACGAGGTGGAAGCCAAGTTCGTGGGTGTGGACCGCAAGAGCCGCATGCTCACCCTGTCCATCCGCGCCAAGGAAGACGACGAGCTCAACGAAGTGTTGCGCGAGTATCAGGACACCAGTGCCGGCACCACCAGCCTGGGTGACCTGCTGAAAGAGAAAATGGAAGGCAGCGGCAAGGAATAATGCCCTCATCTGTTTTCTGAGAAAACGGGGCCATGTGCCCCGTTTTTTTATGGTTTTTTCTGGAAATACCCGTTCCATTTCCTTTGTAAGTGGAGGGTGTTTTGAAAAAAATCCTTGAACAGCCAGCTGTTACGGAAACAATGCTATGGACTTGCTCAGGTTCATCTTGTATCCTTATGAAAAATCATAGTTTTTCAGGCGGTATCTCATGACCAAATCCGAACTGATCGAGCGTCTGGCCGAACGGATGAAGCAGCTGGACCATGCGGATGTGGAACTGGCGGTCAAGGATTTGCTGGAACAGATGAGCGAGTCTCTGGCCAACGGTCGCCGTATTGAAATCCGTGGATTTGGCAGTTTCTCCCTCCATTACCGTCCTCAGCGCATTGGTCGCAACCCCAAGACGGGTGAATCCGTTGCCCTGCCGGGCAAGTACGTACCCCATTTCAAGCCGGGCAAGGCCATGCGTGACCAGATCAACGAAGCCTTTCTGGCTGAACGCGCGCAAACTTCCGCATGAAGCACTGGCTGCCCATTCTGCTGGCACTCCCGGTACTCGCACTGGCCTTTGTGCTGGGTGCGTTCAATGCCAATCCGGTCACGCTGGATCTGGTCGTATTCCAGCTCCACTGGCCATTGGGTGTGGTGTTGATGCTGGCTCTGGGCCTGGGCATGCTGCTGATGGCTTTGGTGATGTATCTTGTTCGTGTGGTGCCCTTGCAGTACCAGCTCAGGCGTTGCCTCCGTATGCAAAAAACCGACGTACCTGGCCAGGAATTGCAGCTGGGTGATTGAACCGGTGCTGCGACCGGCTGCGCCATGCTCTACAATACCCCGCTACCCTTGAAGCATTACAGCTGGCGCAGGAAAGCCCCGTATCATGGTTTCAACTGAAGTCCTCATTGGTTTGTTGACTGCCGCCGCCCTGGCTGCTGCGGCAACCTGGTACCTGCGTGGCTGGTGGCTGAAGAGAAAGAACCTTCGCCTGCGGCAGGCCTTTTATCTGGGTATCGCCGAGCTCCTGCAGGATGAAACGGATCAGGCGCTGGATATCTTCCTGCAAATCTCTCGCCAGCATGCGCAAATGGTGGAACTGCAGTTGATGCTGGCCAGCCTGTTTCGTCAACGGGGTGAGGTCGACAAGGCCATACGCATTCACCAGAGCCTTCTGGAACGACCGGATCTTTCCCCGGCACTCAAGCGCGAGGTGCAGGCCGGGCTGGGGCAGGATTTCATGAAAGCCGGTGTGTTCGATCGGGCCGAGCAGCATTTTCTTGCCCTCGAATCCCGTGGGGAATTGCCACCACAGGCCTTGAAATCCCTGATCAAGATCTATGAGATGGAGCAGGATTGGCCAAAGGCCATTCGCTATGCCATGCAGCTGGAGCGACAGACGGGCAAGCGCCTGTCGGATGTGGTGGCCCACTATTACTGTGAACTGGCGGAAATTGCCCTGCGCAAGCAGGATTTTTCCCAGGCACAGGAACGGGTTACCCAGGCATTGGCCAAGTATCCGGGGTCTGCCCGAGCCCGCATGATGGAAGCCCGCCTGCATCAACAACGGGAAGAGCTTTCCCGTGCCCTGACAGCCTGGAAACTGGCACTGGAAACCCGTCCGGATCTGCTGGGTGAAATCTGGCCAGAGCTGGAAAGCTGTTATCTGGCCGTTCATGGCGCAGAACAACTGCTGCAGGAACTGGATGCCTTGCTGGAGCCGGCTCCATCTGCACTGGCACAGATCATTCGGGCACAGGTACTGGCTCGGGATTCCGGTGAAGAGGTCGCCTTGAAACGACTGGAAACCGATTTGCAGCGAGTGCCGACCATTACCGGTCTGGCTTGCTGGCTGTCCATGAAAACCGATCTCGGTGGTGGGGGAGAGATGGAATCGATCCGCTTGATTGTTCAGGCCCTGCGGGCTGGAAAACGCCCCTGGCACTGCAATCAATGCGGTTTTTCCGGCAGCAGTTTTCATTGGCAATGCCCAGGTTGCAAAAGCTGGGGCAGCATTCACTTCAGTCAGGAGAAATCCAGTGACGCATGACCCCAGAATCATCGTGGCCATCGACCGGCCCGATGCCGACAGCGCAATGACACTGGTACGACAGTTTTCACCCGGTCAGTGCCGGCTCAAGGTAGGGAAGGAACTGTTTACCGCGGCGGGACCTGCACTGGTGGAACAGTTTCAGGCGCTGGGGTTTGAAGTCTTTCTCGATCTCAAGTTTCACGATATTCCCAACACGGTACAGGCAGCCTGTCGCGTAGCCAGCTCACTGGGTGTCTGGATGCTGAATGTTCATGCAGCCGGTGGTCGCGCCATGATGGAAGCCGCCCGTGAAGGGGTGCAGCAAGGGGGAGGGTCTTCGCTGTTGATTGCCGTGACCCTGTTGACCAGCATGGATCAACAGGCATTGACCGAGTTGGGCCTGGGGGGAACGCCCCGAGACTGGGTGGAACGCTGGGGTCGCCTGGCCGTGGTGGATTGTAGTCTGGATGGCCTGGTCTGTTCGGCACGGGAAGTGGCCTGGTTACGCAAGCAACTGGGGCAGGAAACCTGTCTGGTGACACCTGGCATTCGCCCGGCAGAACAGGCAGGCAAGGATGATCAGAAACGGGTCATGACACCTGCGCAAGCAATGGCAGAAGGCAGTTCCTATCTGGTGATCGGCCGGCCCATCACCGCAGCTGCCGATCCCGGATTGGCTCTGGAGCACATCCACGCGGATCTGGCTGCATGTCACTGACAGAAGTCTTTCTTGTCGGATCACTGCTCGCGCTGACCAGTGGCTGGTTGACCGGATGGTGGATTGCCTGGGCACGCAAGGCACGGTGGCTGGATGCACCGGGCAAGCGCCGCTCCCACCAGCAGCCCACGGTAACGGCAGGGGGGTGGGTACTGATAGCCCTGTGGATTCTGGCTTCGCTTGTCATCGGCCTGTGGGTTGAACCGGAATTGCTGCAATTTTGGCCTTTATGGATGCTGGCGCTGTTCTTGTCTCTCGTGGGCTGGCTGGATGATCACCGGGGGTTGCCCATACTCCCGAGATTGCTGGCGCAACTGCTGACGGTGCTGTGCCTGCTGTTCTGGCTGTGGCCCGGTTTTCTTCCCGACCAGCCCTGGTTTTGGCGTGTGATGTTGGGGGGAGTGCTGCTGTTGGCCATGGTCTGGTACATCAACGCCTTTAATTTCATGGATGGTATTGACGGGATTGCAGGGCAGCAGGCATGGATAAGCTTTGCTTGCATGGCCTGGCTGGCCGGGGCGGAGGGGCGGATGGATCTGTTCTGGACGGTCTGGCTGCTGCTGGCTGTGGTGAGCGGGTTTCTGCCGAGGAACTGGTCGCCGGCAAGCCTGTTCATGGGGGATGCCGGCTCGCTGCCACTGGGCATGCTTTCCGTGGCCCTGGGGTTCCTGTTCTGGCAGCAGGGCATCATGCGCTGGCCGGCAGTGGTACTGCTTCTCAGTTTGTTCAACCTGGACGCTTTTTTCACGCTGGTTAAGCGCTGGTTCAGCAACAGGCAATGTTATACTCCGCATCGCGAACATCTTTACCAATGGCTGGTTCGCAGTGGATTTTCCCACGGGAAAATCAGTTCGGGATATGCACTGGTCAACCTGCTGATGGTCATCCCGTTAACCCTTTGGGTGAACCGGCTGGAAGAGAAAAACGGAGTGATGGTATTGCTGTCGGTCAGCCTGATCCTTGCGGGGATCTGGTGGTGGTTGCGGCAGCAATTACTGAAGAATAAACGGTACCGTTCATGATCACGGTGCAATAACCATTGGGTAGAACACGCGAATGCGACCTGTACAACCGGCATTGATCCGCTGGCTTCATCCTCGAGTGGCCATTGTGCTCCATGATCTGTTCATGGTCTGGCTGGCCTGGGGTGCGGCTCATCTGGGGCGTTATTTCATGGCACCGGGGCAGTTGCCGTTTCACTGGTTCTCCACGGAAGCGGCCATTGTCATGGTTTTGCAGGGGCTGGTGTTCTGGGGCACCGGTCTTTACCGTGGATTATGGCGTTTCGCCAGCCTGCCGGACCTGGCCAATATCCTCAAGGCCAGCATTCTGGGCACACTGGTCGTAGCACTGGCACTGGTGATCTATAACCGGATTGAATCCGTTCCGCGGACGGTGTTTTTCCTTTATCCGCTCATTCTTTCCATCCTTTTGGGTGGCCCCAGAATTCTCTACCGGCTGTGGAAAGACAATGGTCTGGTGCTTTCCCAGGGCGGGCGCAAGCGTGTGCTGATTCTCGGCGCGGGCCGTTCCGCCGACATGCTGGTGCGGGAAATCCGCCGGGAAAACCAGTATGAAGTGGCGGGTTTCCTGGATGACAATCCCCGCCTGCATGGTGCGCGCATGCACGGTATTCGGGTGCTGGGTGGCATGGACACCCTGCCGGAGGTAGTGGAACGGCTGGGTATTGAGCAGGTACTCATTGCCATACCCTCCGCCACAGACCCGCAAATGCAGCGCATGGTGGCACTTTGCGAGGATGCAAATGTGCCGTTTTTGACTCTCCCCAAACTGGGAGAGCTGGTCAGTGGAA